>CAZXCJ010000027.1:0-17332 GCA_964639335.1 uncultured Gammaproteobacteria bacterium
AAGTTGATAGTAAGCCAATAATGGCAATAACTACCAATAACTCAATTAATGTAAAACCTTTTCTTTTCATTGTTTTTGTTTCCTTTCTTTACCCCATTTAATGGGGATATGCCCTAAAATTACTTAGAGCGATTTATATTTTTATTATTTTATTTATCCCTCATATATTATTTCTTTAAATAAGCATGGGGATTATATTAAAACCTTTTGACCTTATTTTAAAAAGCCCAAAGTTATCAACAATATTTATATTATACCACAAATATACTAATGATACGAATAGCATGATGCTAATATACTAATGATATACCAATAATACGAATTAATCACCTGCCTGTCCGGCAGACAGGTACTAATATAATAATTCCTTAAAATTAGTATAATTAGTATTCACCCTGTTAAACCTGTTAAATCAAAATACTATTTAACAGGTTGAAATAGGTAATTCCTTATTTAACAGGGTAAATTAGTATATTAGTATCGCATATTGGTATCGCTAAAAAGCATTAGCCATATTATACATGGGCATAATAACTGCCGCTACCATTCCGCCCACAGCTACACCAATTACTACCATAATCAGTGGCTCTATTAGAGCAGTTAAATTAGCCACCATATTTTCAACTTCTCTAGAATAAAATTTAGATAATTTTTCTAAAACATCGGCCAAACGACCCGTTCTTTCTCCTATTTTTAACATTTGAGCCAACATTTGCGGAAACATATCGCTTTTGGAAAAAACGTGGGCTATAGAATAACCATCTTTGACTTTTTCAATGGCCTGCTCTACTAATTTTTTATAATGATAATTGTCTATCACATCACCGGTTATTTTTAAAGAGCTAGTTAAAGACACGCCAGCGCTTAATAAACTTGCCAATGTACCAGCAAATCTAACTAAATATATATTTTTAAATAATTTGCCAAAAACAGGTAACTTTAATTTTAATAAATCAAAAAATCTTTCACCTAATTCTGTTTTTTTAATAAAATAAAATAATCCACCCACAATAATTAATAAACCTAAAATAAGATAAACAAAGTAATTTCGAAATAAATCACTCAAAAATAATAAAATTTTAGTAGGTATTGGCAATTCCTGTCCTGAAGCCGTTAACATTCCAGTCAATTGGGGAATCACAAAAATCATCATGGCAGTACCCACTAAAATCAACCCGGCTATAATAAAAGCCGGGTAAATCATGGCCCCCTTTATTTTGGATTGTAAATCATAATTTTTTTCTACTTCATCGGCTAAATATTCCAAAACTTCATCTAATTTACCAGAGCTCTCTCCAGAAGCAATCATATTCACAAAAAAACCGCCAAAAACAGAATGTTTGCGCAAGGACTCGGAAAATTTCAAACCCTCATCAACATCATCAGCAATTTGATTAATAATTTTTTGAAAGGCCTCATTTTTAGTTTGTTTAACAATGACTCTTAAAGATTGGATAATCGGCACAGTGGCTGATACCATTACTGACAATTGCCGAGAAAAAATCACAATTTCCTTTTTACTAATTCTATTTAAAAAAGGAATTCCCGACAATTTTAAATCTAAAGGACTCCTGTTTTCTTTAATATCAATAATTTGAAAGCCTTTTTCTACTAAAGCCTCCGAAGCTAACTCAAAATTAGGGGCTTCAACAATACCCACAATCACATTGCCATTGCTATTTAATACCTTATAACTAAATAAAGCCATATATTAAAAATTCTTTGAATCAGAAATATACTTTTCTGCTTCTTCTTGATTAATTAAACCCTTGCTAATTAATTCTTTTAAAGAACCGTTTAAATCCTGCATATTGTCTCCGCGAGAAGTTTGAATTACTGAATTTAATTGTTCAAATCTTTCTGATTTTATAATAGATTTAGCTGAATCATTCATAGTAAAAACTTCTGCAGCTAAAATTTGGCCCCCGCCCGTCTTTTTGACCAATCTTTGATTCATAATAACTTTCAAAGAATCGCTAATCATACTTTTCGCCAATTCTTTCTCAGACATTTTAAAACTACTATAAATCTTATTTAAAGCTACTATCACCGAATTACTATCCATTACAGCTAAAACTAATTTTCCAGAAACCGCAACTTGAATAGCCAATTTTATCTCTTGAGAATCATTAATTTTAGATAAATAAACAACATCCACATCTTCGTCAATTACATCTTCTAAGCCCTGCAAAATGGAATCTACATCTTGTCCCACCTCTCTTTGTTGAATAATGCTCTTGTCGTTTATAAATTCATATTTAATTGGATCTTCTATGCTAATAATTCTTCTTTCTTGATTTTTGTTTAAATATTGAATAAAAGAATTAATGGTAGTGGTTCTGCCCGAAGACACTGGACCGCATATAATAACTAATCCTGCTTCTAATTTTATTATGTCATTAATAACCCGTGGTAAATTTAAATCATTGATATCTTTTATTTGCGCAGGTATTAATTTGATAGTTATGGATAAAGAATTTTTTTGATAAAAAAAGTTTGCTAAAAATCTAATATCATCAGACCAGCTGTGAGCAATTGTAATTTCTTTTTTAGAAGCCAGTCTTTCTTTTTGTTCTTCAGATAATATAGACTCCGCAATTGTATTTAAAAATTCTTTTGTCAAAATCGGCTTTTCCGTTAAATCTTTGAGGTTATCATTAATTTTTATAACGGGATAGGAACCAATATTAAAATAAATAGCCAAAGCATTTTCTTTAATGGCTTGATTGATTAATTCATTTAAATGAAGTTTGTCTATAGAGGGCATAATATTATAAAATCCCAAATAACAAATATCAAATTACAAATAGGCTAGGAATATTAAATTCACTATTTAGAATTTTTATTATTTATTTATTAAATTCTTAATTTTTTTGACTACTTCACTGGGAACAAAATAGGCCTTGATCAAAAAATCATCCGCTCCTAAATCATAACATTTTTTAATTTTATCTTTTTCGGATAAATTAGTTAGAACTATTAAAGGAATATCTTTAATTTTTGAATCTTTAAATTTTTCTTCCAAAACCTCAAAACCGTCTTTGCCGGGCATTAATAAATCTAATAAAACAATATCTGGTTGATGTATTCTCATTTTTTCTAATGCCTCGTGCCCGTTATCAGTTAAAAATACCTCAAAATTTTCTGACTCTAATTTCAAAGCATACATTTCTGACAAAAATAAATTATCCTCCACAATTAAGACGCTTCCAGTCGATGGTTTGTCTTCAACAGACATTTTATTTAATAAACAATTAATTAAGTTTCCTTAGTAACCCTTAAAACCTCTTCTACGGTAGTAGTTCCATTCAATGTTTTTATTAGGCCATCTTCTAACATTTTTATATGTCCTTGTCGGTCTAATTCTTCTTCAAATTTTACCATATTAGCTCCACTTGAAATTATATTTTTTAATTCTCTATTTAATACTAATACTTCTGTAATAGCAGCCCTGCCCTTATAGCCAGTTCCTCCGCAACGACCACAGCCCTTGCCATGATAAAATTTTATAGGATCACCTTTTTTAATTTTTCCAAAAAAGGCCTTTTCCGGAATACTTTCAATTCTATTTATAATTTTATCTTCTAAATTAGCTGGTAATTTATATTCTTCTCTACAACCATCACATATAGTTCTTACTAATCTTTGCGCTAAAATCATATTCAAAGTAGACGCTAATAAAAATGGCTCAATTTTCATGTCAATCAACCTTGGAATAGCAGCTGAGGCAGAGTTAGTATGTAAAGTTGAAAAAACCAAATGCCCAGTTAAGGCCGCATGAATTGCTAATTCTGCTGTTTCTTCATCTCTAATTTCTCCCACCATAATTACATCTGGATCTTGACGCAACATAGACCTTAATCCAGAGGCAAAGGTATATTTGGCCTCAGGCCTAACCTGGGATTGATTAACTCCTACAATATTATATTCTACTGGATCTTCTAAAGTAGAGATATTAATTTCTTCCGAATTTATTTTGTTCAAAAAAGTAAAAAGAGTAAAGGACTTACCGCTTCCCGTAGGACCAGTTACCAAAATCATTCCATTGGGCCTTTTTATATTTTCTTCTATTTTATCTTTTAAAAATCCTGAAAAACCAATTTCTTCTAAACTAGGAATTTTCTTGGGGGTGCTTAAGACCCTCATAACAACTTTTTCATAATCTATTAATGGTAAAGTTGAAACCCTTAAATCTACCCTTTCTTTTTTAATCTTGACTCTAATCCTACCATCTTGAGGAATTCTAGTTTCGTCAATTTTCATATTAGCCATTACTTTTACTCTGGCTATTAAAGCATTGTGAATATATATTGGCAAAACTATAGAACTATGAAGTTTGCCATCAACCCTAAATCTTGTTATAGATTGTTTATTAACTGGCTCGATATGAATATCTGATGCTCGACCCTCAACAGCATGTTTTAAAATAACTGATATAATTCTAGAAACTGGGGCTGATCTGATAATTTCCTCAAAATTATCACTCTCTAATTTTGCTTCCTCTATTTCAATTTCCCCTTCTCCTTTGGCTAATTTTTCTTTGGCATAACCTAAAACCTCTCCTACTTCTTCGGCAATGTTTCCTAATTTTTTAGCTACATATTCAAAGCTTTCTTCGGAAATCAAATAATATTTTACATTACAATTATTTTTATGCGCTAAAAACTCTGCCGCCTCTACAGCACTAAAATTTTCTGGATTTACTAATCCAACTTCCAAAATATTTCCTACCTTATTAAAAAGAACCATCTTATAATTTCGAGAAAGGTCTGGGGGTAATAATTTTAAAACTTCTTCATCAATACTTTCGTCAATTAAATTTTTATAAGGTATATTTGTGACCTCAGCTTTTATTTTGGTATACTCTTCTGAATCTAACAAAGAGGCCTTTTTAATTATTTTATCTATGTCGGCCCCTGGTTCTCTTAGTCCTTTTTCTAAAAAATTAAACTTATCGTTATCTAATAAGCTTTTTTCCTTAATTTTGCTAAGAATTTTGTTATTATAATCGATACTCATAACAATTTATTATTATTCTAAACTTCCTAAATCCACTTCTGGATTTCCAAAAGGATAAGGATTTCCAACCTGCCCAACTTCTAAAGGCAAATCAACATACGATTTTAAATTTAAATCATCAAATAGAATTTCAATATCATCACCAAATAGACCGCCCTCCTCATTTAAAAGTTTATTTATTTTCTTTTGTTTGGAGGTCAGTATGTCTACGGTAGTATTGCCAGATTGAATATTGCTTAATTCCTCATCTTGCTTTTTCTGTTTATTTAAAAAATAAAACATAAATGCAATCATGACCATCATGACTAAAAATAAAAATACTAATTTTTTATCTATTGTTTTATGAGGTTTCATTCCGTAAAATATTATCAATTAAATTAAATTTTTTTTCCGTTAGATTTAATTTTTATCTAACGGGATTCATTTTTTAAATAATAAGTTTTAAAAATAATTGAATAGGATTTAATATTGGAATCAAATGCAAAAGATATAACATCTATTAACCTAATATGATTTTCTAGGGCTTGTAAAAGATTTTTGACTTTTTTATAACTGCCCTCTTCAGCAAAGACAAATAAAGTAATTTTAGCCTCGCCAATCATCTCTTGATCTAATGTAGATTTTTCATCTTTAACTATTAAATCAGACTTTTTATTGAGAGTATCCTCGGATGAATCTAGGGCAATGGAGCCCAATTTTAAACCCTGGTTTTCCACTAAGGCCTCTATTTGCGTCATTAATTCTGGTAAATTTTTTTCAGGTGGTAATATTTCATGAAGCCTGTCTATATCTTCTGATAATTTATCTTTTAATTTTTCATATTCTAATTCCAAAAATTGAGAATCTTTTTGATAATCTTTGGCTCGACTTAAATCATTTTTTTTCCATTCTGTTAATTTTTTATATTCTTTAATTTGAGAAATCTGAGGACCTATTATTAGAAAATAACCAACCAACAAAACTAATAAAACTTCAATTAAAATAATAATCTTAAAATACTTATATATAAAAACTGAAGGACCGGAAACTCGCTTAGAAATTTTGATCTCTGTTTTATTTGCTTCTTCTATTTCTGATCCTATATTTAATTTAATATCTTTGTCTTTTTCTTCCATCCTTTTTATTATTTTTTATAAAATATATCCTCTATAAAATCCAAGGTTAATGAAAAACTAACCACCAAATCGTTGCCGCTAGTTGCTAAAGAGGCCTTATCAATAATAACCATATCTATAAAATCTTTAGCCTGATTCAAATGAATCCACTGTCTGGCCACTGTCTTATAGTCAGGAGCTACGGCATTTAAAGTTAAATTACCTTCAATGCTGCCGGCAAATGAATTATATTGAATATCTGGCAAAGTATTATCTTCAATGGCTTTAAAAAATTTGGTCCAATAAATATGCCTGTCAAAAAGACCGCTAATTTCACTTATCTTATTCTTCCATATTTCCATTTCTTTTATAACATCATCATAGCCCTTAATATAATCGATATATGTCTCAAATTCATCATCTAATTTATTATAATCATTAACAATTCTGGACCGATATATATAAAATCCAAAAAAGACTATGGAAGTAAATATACTGGAAATTATTAAGGCAATTAATAAAGAAAAATATAATTTTTTAGTACTAGGAATATTGGCATCAAATGGCAAAAGATTAACATCAACCTCTTTTTCTTTTTTTTGCTTATCTTTTTTCTTATTCTGAAATAAATTCTTAACATTTAATAATAAAGCGTCAAATACATTTCTATGTTTGCCTTTCTGCTTTTTTTTCTTTTTTTCTAACTTGAGTGGCAGAGATGTTTTAATTTTTTCATCCTTGGCTTCTTCTATTTTTTTGTTTTCCCTATTCCGAGCGAAGTCAGGGGATTGATTATTTGTTTTAATTTCTTCAGTTTCTTTATCTTTCTGATTTACTAATTCCTGATTTTTTGACTTATTTTCTGATTCATCTACTATTTTATCTTTTAAATCTAGGGCAAAAGAATTAGTTAAATCGAAATTTTTTGATTTCTTAATTTTCGAAACATTTGGCCGCGGTTTAAACCAACTACCCATTTTGTTTCTAATAGCCGGTTTTTGCTTTTTTTCTTCCACTAATTTTTCTCCAGCCGTATATTCTATATCATTAATATCAAAATCCTCTCTATCTTTTAGAGTTCTGCTCTTTCTTAAATCCTCTGGTAATAAATTTATGTCATCACTCATATGTAATAAACTGTTAAACTGCTAAATTGTTAAATGGTTTCATAATCCAACAATCCGACAATTTAACAATTAATACCCCTATTATATCACACCCCCAGATTATTCTAAATTCCTATAAACTATCGACTATCGACTATTAACTAACCTTACTCTATCCCTCTTAAAGCCAAACCTATGGCCACTGAAAATCTTGGACCAATTTCATCTAAAACTGGTTTTAGCTCAGTAGGATATTTAATCTTATGCCAAGCATCTCCTATATAAACTGGACTATTTAATGTTTTGCTTAAATAATCAATTAAATTAGGCAAATAAGCCGAACCACCAGATAAAATTACTTTATCAATATTTCCTCGGCTCTGTCTTTTATATAAATCAAAAACATATTTAATTTCATTAACCATTGGTGATAATGTTTCTTCAATGGTCTTCGGAATATTAGTGCTTCCTCCCTTAGCACTGCTTAACCCAAAGTCCTGTTTAAATTGCTCTGCTCTCTCAAAACTAATATTTAAACTCTGAGCAATGCTTTTAGTCATAGAATTTCCACCTACTTCTATACTCCTATTTAAAACTGGTAAATTATTTTCTATTACACAAACATCTGTGGTTACTGAACCAATGTCAACTATCATTGCACATGCTCCATCATCACTCATTAAAGACCTGGCCATAGCAAAGGATTCTACTTCTAAACTAAACAAATTCAAACCCACCTCTTTAAAAATATCCAAATAAATACTAACCAAATTCTGCGGAGCGGCAGTTAACAAAATTCTATTAAAATTTGATTTTGTCTTAATAATATCACCTCGATTAGAAACATTTAATGCTCCCCCGTTAATTACAGCGTCCTTGTTCTTCTTAACTGATTTAGTGTTTTTTCCATCCTGAATAATTTTCCAATCTAAAATCATATCTTCAATCGGAGAAGGAATAAATTTTTTGGCCTCCCATTTAACAGCTGAATCTAAATCGTTTTTAGCCATAGCTGGTAAACTAATTACCGAGCTAAAAACTGAAAAGGTGGGCAAGGCCGCCGAACAGGTCTTGGTAGAAATCCGGGATTTTTCTATTAATTTTT
The DNA here is from genome assembly GCA_964639335.1 of uncultured Gammaproteobacteria bacterium. Lineage (GTDB taxonomy): Bacteria > Patescibacteriota > Patescibacteriia > UBA1558 > S5-K13 > JAIOTH01. The sequence goes on from CAZXCJ010000027.1 coordinate 8,325, forward strand.
TTAAGGAATTCTTAATGTTTTTAATTGTCTGCGAGGTTTTATTTCTTATTAAATCTGCTTCTAGTTCTACCATGCCGTAAGTAACTAATTTGCCTTTATTTTTTTCATTAGTTAATTGCACAATTTTAATACTGGAAGTTCCAATATCAACCCCTAAAAAATCTTCTTGTTTTCTATTAAATAAACCCATATTTTTAATAATTTCTAATTATTAATTTTGAATTTCGATTGAATTATAAATTTCCAATTTTAGAATTAAATTATTCAAAATTTATTCGAAATTCGTCATTCAAAATTAAAAATTGATTAATACGGTGCTATTTGATCCCAGCGCGGAAAAGTTTTTAAAACATCTCCTAATCCAGGTGGTGGATTTATAACATTTCGGCCATCATAAATTATTAATTCTGCTGCTTCTCTTTCATCGCTCCACAAACTGCGAAAAGTTCTTTGTAAACTAAAATTTTTAGCTATAAATTGACCAGAGACGATTAATCTATTGTCATCGCAGATGCTAGCTTCTTCTTCATAACAAGTATAAATAGTTCCGCAACTTTCAGTTGGTCCTCTAAAATCTGAACCACAATCTATCTCATCAGCCCCTAAAACTATAAAAGTACCAGCTAATTTTTCTACATCACCGCTAATTTTTAAATCCCCCTTAATAATCCATGCCACTGAAGCTAATTTTATACTTTCTCCGCTGATAGCTATATTTTCATAAGCTATATTGCCATCTATAATTAAATCGCCGTCTATAATTATTGTCCCGGCAGCATTATCGCAATTTTCAAAAATGTAAACATAATCTGTACTACCAGCATTGTCTAAAGAAATATTTCCTGAAACTGAATAAACTTTTCCGCCCAAGCAAGCACTACCGCCTATATCTCTAAATGGTAAATTATCTTCTCTCTCTCCGTATAAACCGTCTAGCAAGCCTTGATAATCTAAATTGCCTAAAACATTTCCATAATCATTATCTAATTTAGGAAATTCATAATTAAAAACCTGACCCGTGTCCACAGAACTTAACCAAGGAACTTCTCCAGGAGATAGATCAGACATTTGTGAACTTGTCCAATTGGTTACATGCCCATCGGCCTGAATCATATAAGTAGCATTAAAATATCCGGCTGGCGGAGCAACTGTATAATCAGAGCCAATATTGCCCTGACTATAAATATTGCCATATCTAGTAGATAAATAAGAACGATATAGACCGGCTCCATAATTAGGAGAAAATTTTATCCATCCTAGTCCTCTATTATTTCCAAATTCGTCATTTTCAAATCCGCTCCAGGCATAACCCTTAATATTGGCTGCATTAGAATCAAAAGCCAAACCATATTTTCGGCAACTAGCACATTGTTCGCAAATTATCTCTCCTTCATCAGAATCTTCGTCTATATCTTCAATATCAAATCCGCATTGTTCACATTGATAACAAATATTATTGGTAACTGGATCTGGTTCTACATTTTGTTTTAAACAAGCCGAGCATGATCTTTTTTCTGGATGAGTAAAACTAAATTCAATATCATCCTGGCTTAATAATATTCCCTCATAAAACCGCGCATAATCCATCTGACCATTAAAATAAATATTCCCACCGCAAGTATCGCAATTACTAAAACCCAAAGATTTTAAGGCCTGCGTTTTGCTAATATCTGAATAATCAGGATCACTGTAAAAATCAAAATTATTCTCACCAAAATAGGCCCCATCGCGATAAAATTTTACATTTCCATTATTTCTAACTACTGCATAATAATGCCATTCATCACCCCATAAAAAAGCATTCGTTATTTCTAATTGAATTGGATCTTCTATTTCCCAAAAAAAATTATTATTATCAGCTCCGCTGGTAGAAATTCCCTGATCTACACTACCATTACCAAGCATAAAAATTCCATTTCTATCTTCTTCATCTTTAGAACCAGCTTTAGCCCACCAAGTAATGCTGGAAATTGTTGACAACGGAATACTGCCCACATCAACATAATCATTTTCTCCATCAAAATCTAAACAATTTCCTAAATAGCCATCTTCATTCCAATAAATGCCAGTAAAATTTATTAAATCACCATGTTTTCCATCTCCTGAATAATCAGTCAAAATATCTCCGCTAGATTCATTAAATTTCCAAAAACCCCTTAGGCCCGCTTCTTCGTCTCTAATAATACAACTAATACAATCTAAATAATCATTATATTGATTAGGAATAATATCTGGACCCTGTAATCTAATCCAGCCCGTATTTATTTCTTCTGGTATATTAGAATCATCCAAAGTAATGGCCTTGGCCCAGCCCGTAATCATATGCGGATAAATATCATTAGCTTGGTCTGGGGTCCAATGTAGCGTAGCTCCTACCGTACCATCTGGGGGAGAATTATAATCCTCACAACTATCACCAAAACATATCCAGCCAATACTATTAGACCAAGTCCAACCGCTAATCTCTCCGGTATTTTCCTCTATATTTAAAAGATAATTAGCATTATGATGCATATTATGTACAATCTGACCAGTAGTTAAAACTTCCTCAAAAATCCTAATTTCATCTAATTCTCCCTGCCAATAATTAAGTAAGCCATCTACTCGACCTATGGCATCAAATTTTCCTGTATTGCCATTATTAGAAAAAATATCTTCATTAATATAATCTCCATCGCGATAAAATTTAACATTGGTATTATTCCTGACTACTACATAATAATGCCAATCATCATCCCATAAAAAAGCATTGTCTATATCTACTTGTGCGCTTCCCAAATCCCAAGTAAATTTATCAGATTCCGAACCAGTATTATAAATTCCTCCACCACCAATATTAAACAAACCCTGGATCTCACTTTTAGCTTCAGCTTTAGCCCACCAAGCAATAGTTAATTGATTGCCTAAATTTCCTCCGCCTATAGTGATATAATTATCTATCCCGTTAAAGTATAAAGAATTATTAAAATTAGAATTCCTGCTGGCTAAACCCGTATTTCTATCTCGTCCACCATTTCTTAAATTACTAATTGTAAAATTATTTAAAGTACAGCTATTGGCTTCTGGGGAATTATCCCTAACTGTATTTGCTGATAAATCAATATCCTCTCCGTCAAAACTTAAATCTAAAACTGTGTCCACGTCTATTCCACACCAATCCTGATATTCATTAGCATACATATTATTACATGATTCAGAAACCCAGCCCAGACCATAATAAATTCCGCTCTCGGCTTCGTCCTGATAAGCATTCCAAGCCCAACCTCCTAAATTTTCACCGGCAAAAATAATTTTTCTGCTCTGCAAAAAAAATAAAGAGGAAACGATTAATCCCAAAATTATAATAAATAGCCCCAAAAATTTATTTTTAAACAAAAACATTAATAATTGTTTTATTGGTCTTAATTAGGTAGCTTTTAATTTTTAACTGGGGTGATCTGAACCCGGCGGAAGAACAACATCATTAATTGCCTTTTCAGCAGTATTAATAATTTCATCAGTAATTCCATCATAATTAACAACAAAATCATTATAATCTCCTCTTTCGTCTTCTAATAAATTTATAGCTGTAGAATATTCTTTTAATTCCATTTCATCAATAATTACAAAAATGCCACTTATTGAAGTACTCATGCTTGTAGATAAATTATCAAGCTCCTTCTCGCTCCTAATCAAGGAAAGGGTTAAATCTGAATCTGAAATTCCATTGTCTTGAATATAAATTTCTGTGCTATTTATTAACGTATAAGCAGTATCAAGATTTTGAGCTAAAGTATTAAATTTTCTAATGCGATAAATTGACTTTCTTAAAAATCTATAATCGCCAAGAATTTGTGTAAACAAACTAGATGCATCTTGATTTTCATATATAGAATCCGAAAAATCATTCACAAAATCATTATATACAACAATTTTGTCTAACAAAATATCCTTATAGCTATCACCGATTTTGTCTAAATTAGGCAAAACAGTAGTGGTCTGAACATCAAAAACCTGGACTATCTTATCAGCACTATCTTTATATCTGTCTAATCTATCCGATGTTCCAGTTTCTGGTGAATAATCTGGAGTTGCAGCAAAAATAGGAACAGAAAGTGGATTAAAAACTAAAAATGCAAATAATGTTATTAACAAAAATATTTTTTTCATCCCATTAGATAAATTTTTTTCATACTTCATATATTTTTTATTATTGATTAATTTACTTATTAGCCCGTTTAGACAACAAGAGTATATCTAACGGGATTCATATCGTTTTCCTTTCCAAATTAAAAAATTAAATTATTAAAATTATATTATTATAATAAATAATTATTCCTCATTTTCCTCGCCTAAACCTTCTCTTTGATTTTTGATTTTATCTATTAATCCTTTTATGTCCTGCTCGCTGGGATTTTCTATAACATTGTCTTTGTCAATATTGAGCGGCCCTGTTTGCTCATTAATGTATTCTTTTTCTTGACTTGGTTTAATGCCTTTAGAAATAAAAAAATACACACTAAAAATTATTAGCACTATCAAGATAACCAAGGCGATAATTACCATAATTTTATCTATTCCTTTTTTATTTTGAGGTGCTTCTTGTTTTTCTTCTTCTATAATTTTTTCTTCCATCTGATTTATATAATTAATAATTAAAATTTATTTTAAATTTATTATTTTATTTATAAATTAATTTTATATTTCCCGTAAAATTACTAAATATCTTAAAAATATCTGTCATAAAAAATTATCATTACTATTATTTTATAAAAAATCTATCTTCAAATTACGTCATACTATCTTAATTCCTGTTTTTTTAACTTCATATACCATTGGATCATACTCATTTTTAAAATCCTCTATAGTAAAACCATGCGGTTCTATTCTCGAATCTACCTCTAAACTTAAATGTGATAATAATATTTCATTTTTCCACCAATTTCTTTTCAATTTATCTGAAATAACTGCTATATCAATATCACTCCACTTATTAGCCCTGCCTTGAGAATATGAGCCAAAAAGATAAATCGCAGAAAAAGAATACCCTTCTGCTTTTAACTTATTTGCATATTCTTTTGCTATATTTTTTACTTGAGCCTTTGACATAACTTTCTATATAATTTAACAATTTTTTTAAAACGTTTTTCTGCAAACTCTTTAGTACAAATTTTATAAAAACGTAGTTTATAATCTGGATAACGGACTCTGATGTTAAAATTGTTCACTTCTTTTAAAAACTTCAATTCGTCTTTATCTAATTGTATCTCAGCTAATTCCTCAAGCCTAACAAGGTCATGAATATATGGAGCTTCTTTGCCAGCGTTTTTTACTACTAACCCTTTTAAAATTTTCTCAAGAATAATATGACCAAAAAATAAACAATCTGAATATCGCTTAATCTTAAAAAGTCCCTGCATTGTTTTATAATCATGTTGAGCCGTTTTTTTCCAATATTCTATAATCTTTTTAATATTTTCTTTTTTCATAAAATTTTTACTTCTTGTTTAAGAATTCCATCTTTTAATAGCGGGTGGATAGTGCAATATTCAACAACATCTACTTTCTTTCCAATATTTTCTCCAAGCATTCTCTCTAATTTAACTAAATCCAATAAACTCCTTCTGCCTTTGAATTTTATTAAAATATCAATATCACTATCTTTTTTAGATTCTCCTCTGACAAAAGAGCCGAATAATCCCGCTTTCACAACATTATTTTTCTTTAAAATTGGAATTATTTTTTTTTGTATTGCCTTAATATCTGTCATAAAAAATTATTATTTTAAATATGGACTAATGTTATCACCATTACTTTGTCAAATTTAAACATGCTTTTTCATCCCCCCACCTAATTATTTTTAAATCAAGTTTACAGTATATTTTGTGCTTCTTTAAATTATGTGTGGGGGTTTATGTTAAAAATTTAATTAACTATTAATCCAAGGGGTCTCCTCCATTCTTATCGCCAATATCAGTTGCATTATGAACTATAATCCCATTCACAAAATAATTATTTAATGAACCCTCTAAATGTAAACTATATTCATAATAAAAATAATCAACCTTCTCAAATTCCAATATTTCAACATCTTCAAACTGTCCAGTTTTATTATTATAAAACAATATTTTATCTCCTATATCAAACTTCTCTAATGGTAAATATTTTCTATATTCTGAGCTATAAAATGGATGATTTAATGTAGAATTCAACAATATCCCATTTAATAACTTCAACATAACTGCTGGATCTCTAAAATCTTCATGAACAAAAACTTTTCCTACTCTTGATTTTCCCAGTTTTCCTGTATCTTCATTATATGAATAAACAATATCACCTGTCTTTATATCCTCAATACTTATATTACCATCAGGAGTATATACTTTCATACCTTTTGAAAAACAACCAGGGCCAGGACCACCACAGGTTCCAGCGGGTCTCTCTTCTGGGGGCCAAACGGCACAGGTACATCCCGCGTATTGATCACAATAATCCCCTGGATCACCCGTATTACAATCCGTACTCATCTCACAACCCGATGACCCAAAACAAACATCATAAGGAACAAGAGATGGCTTATTACCATAAGGATTCCACAATGTGCACACACAATCATCACAAGCATACTGCCCCGGATCAAATCTAGTATCACAATCAGCACTAGTTTCACAGTCATAATTTATTACACATTCACAATTGTCACATTTATAAAGTGGTGTATCACAATCTGAATCGCCCTCACAATCTTCACCTGGCTCTAGTATGCCATTTTCACACACTGATCCAACCTCGTCACACATCCCCTCTTTATAATGCGATCCATTATCATCAACATATAACAAAACATCATTGTCTAATTTTTTTAATATAAAAGAATTTTCCAAGGTGCTTGGATATGTTAATGAGGCAAATGAATTCTTAGCACTAACATATATATTGTCTTCGGCCATAACAAACAATTTTGTTCCCGAACTATTTTTTACCAAAAAACCATCATTTGGAATACTACCTACTTGGATATCAGAACAGGAAATTTTAGAATCATTTTTATAAATTCCTCCACTATTTATTTTCCATTCTGTACTGCCAACATTTATTTTAAAATCTGCAGCAAAAACTGAATTACTATTTATGATAAAAAATAAAAATAAAAAAGATAAAAAGATAAAACTTTTATAAATTATTTTTTCGTGTATTATCATATTTTTATTTTAAAAATATATTTTATAAAATTAAGGAATAGTAATTATAACATTACCATTATTATCAAACTCTATTGATTGTCCTGCGGTACCCTCAACTTCATCTGCATACAAAACACCGTTTATAGTAAAGGCATCTGTAACTATTAAATCACCAGCAATATTCATATCTCCGTCAACTTCAATGCCACCACTTAATCTCAACTCCGATGCGCTAATTGATCCATCAACGCTTAGAGCGCAAGTTGTACAGCCAGCTCCTCTTCCAATTTTAATTTTCCCTTGGTGATCAATAGTAAACACGTTTCCATTATAAATTGAACTCCAAATAGTAAAACTATCACCATTACCTTGATCACTATAAATCCCCCAATGATCATTGATTCCATTTCCATACTGTAATTGCAATTCTGGATTATCATTAATATCCGTAATTCTAATTCTGGATATACTACCGTCTTCATCATCTCTAACTTCTAATTTTTCCGCTGGATTTGTTGTCCCAATCCCTAAATTTGCATAATCAATCCGTAAATAAGCATTTGTATCACCAATAGGCGATTGCCAAATCCCTACGCCCGACTCTGTTCCATTAGCCACACTATTGACATAATTTACATTAGTCACTGAATAATCATCATCACTACTAGGAGTTATTAAATTAGTAATCTGACCTTCTTGCATATTTAAAACACCACCGGCTTGCTCAAATTTTATTTCTTGTAATGCTGCTTTAGTGACTAAAATTTTAGCGCCTACTCCCAGCATTACACCGAAAATTAAAACCAAACAAAACATTAAAGTGGTTTTTTTACTTTCCCAAATTTTTTTAAACATAAGTTTGTTAGCTATAAGCTATAAGCTATAAGCCCTAAGCCTTAAGCTATAAGATTAATAATAAAATATTTAAATTATAAATATCCCCCTTAATACTTACTTCCCTGCCTCGCCGTAGTTTTAACGAAGGCAGGTTAATACTTACTTCTTAATTATACACCATTTTGTATAAAAAATAACCCCCCACTCTCTAAAAGAAAGTGGGGGGTTGCTAATCCTCCTTAAAAGTGCTATGCTAATGTGTTATACTAAAAACATAAGAACCAATTTGTTCTAAGCTTTGCTTAGAACAATAAAATGTTAACGCTTTTTAAAAATATATCTAAGGAGGTATATAATGAAAAAAATCATTACCTTGCTCGTTGTAAGTCTATTTTTCATTCCCTCCTTAATTCAAGGGGGAATTGGAGAATGGGAAGTTATTAATCAACTACCAGAAGCAATTAGCTCTGGAGCTAAAATCATTCAACTTTCTGACTCTACCTGCGCTATGTTAGGTTATACAGATCTGGCCTGGATTGGTGGAGGAAACCCCCCTGGTGATGAAGATCACACCGATCATTGGATAATTGTAAATTTACAAAATGGACAAACTGTTTTCCAGGGTCAAATGCTAGATAAAAGAAGCAACTTTGCCGGTACAGAAATAAGAAGCTGCAGATTATTGCTTATGTCCGGGTGGAATGAAAACGGTCAAATTAGTTCGTGTGAAATTCTTGATCTGCGTGCCTTAGTTAATTCCAATTTCATCTTATCTAGCTACACAGATGACGTTGCTAATGCTAGTAGCCATTGTGATGCTATCACCATGAAAAATGGTAATGTTCTATACGGGGGAGGAAGTCAGAGTGACGGTTATAAGTGGCAAGTCTATGATATTGAAACTGAAACCTGGGGACCTATTTTTTATTCTATAATAGGTCGACATGATTTTAAATTAGAATTAGATCCTCTCTCTGATAATGTCGTTGCTATAGCTGGAAATCCTAC
>CAZXCJ010000028.1:0-15609 GCA_964639335.1 uncultured Gammaproteobacteria bacterium
ATTTTATATGACTCAACCGATTAGTCTATGGTAAGAAAATAGATGACTCAATTCGGACCGTCACCAGCTATTAAAAATTCAACGTCTAAATCCTTAAGACCATTAGCTACTGGGACTATATAATGAGCACCTTTTCTTTTTGCCAATCTATGAACAAAAAGAATGTATTTTTTATTATTATCTAAATTATACTTATTTAAAAACGCTTTGGTGTCTATATTTTGAAATCTATCTAAATCCACCCAATTTGGCATTATTTTAATCTTATCAGGGCTAATATTGTAATTATGACAATAGCCTTCTTTTAGAGCATCTACTCCGGTAACTAAAAAATTCACCATATTTAGAACCACTTTTAAAAACTTATTCTTACCAAATAACCACATCATCCCACAATTCCAATAAAATGCTCTGGCTTTTGTCAACCTAGAAATCAAACCAGCATTAAAAGCACCTATATAAGAATAATGCACATAAAAATTATTATAGCCCCTGATTCTATTCCAAAGAATTAATATAAAATTTTCTAAACATCTTAATGGTTTCCAACTAAATTTTTGAATATATATATTTTTAATATCTTTAAAAAAAGAAATATCAGATTTAGATTTTTCAATAATTAAACTTAAATTTAACTCTTTTGATACCTCATTAATAAAATCATATAAATAAAAATAATGCGTATCTGTTTCTAAATCAAATTTAGGTAAAATATAACAAAGTTTTATCTCCGAGCTGAGCTCGATTTCACTGCTCTTTCCCATGATTCTTTGTATAAATTATAGTTCCTGTTCAATATATTCTTTAAAACTCACAACCCTTTCCTTATCATCTGGATTAATTAAAAAAGGCAAAACATCATTAGATAATTGAATCATATTTAATTGACTAATTTTTTTTATTAATTTTGTCTTAAACTCTTTACTACTGATTTTTAATATTCTCTCTATAAAATCATAATTTGGCTTAGTAATCCCGAGTAAATAAGAAACATCATAAAAATCACGCCCTTTCTCTCTTTTTCTCTGTAATATTGTTACTAATTTTTGAGATAAAACAATATCAGGTGAATTAACCTTAATTTTTCGATATATGCCAAAACTATTTAATGTAAAAATTTCTTGTTGAAAAGAAATGTTTTTATAAACAGTATCAATTCTGATCAATATTTTTTCACTTTTGTGTCCACTTATATTATTTTCGAAAAGTAAATTAGAAAATTTTACATAGCAATGATAAGCCCCTTTTTTAATAAAACGAGAATCAATCTCAAAGCCTTTATTTTTCATATCTCGTATAGCATTTTCAATGAGATTAATAAATTTTTTATAAGACAGGCCCAAATTATCAAAATCTAAATCTTCTGAAAAACGAAGGCTATTATAAACAATCCTGATAGCTGTTCCGCCAATAAAACTCAATAATTCACTATTTACTTGTTTAAAAATCGAATCCAAAAATTCATGCTGTAAATATTCTACTAAAACAGCTTTAGGATTTTTACGAAATATTTCATCAGTATATTTTGCTTTTATTGCTTGGATGCTTAACATTTAATTTGATTTAAAAAATTAAATTGATTATTTTTTTTAACTTTTTACTACTAAACTTTACAGAATACTTTTTAATCTTTTCATAACTCAATTCATCTAAAGATGAATAGTTAAAACGCAATTCATCAACGTCATCTTGATTATTAATTTTTGAAGAATTTAAATATAAATAATCTAATAATGCTTTTTCTGGCTCAGCAATTAAATAAGTTTGATTATTATAAACTTCTTCTTTATAACCAAAAAATAGCTCCTTTTTTACGTGTCTAAAGATAAATGCACCAAATGCATTTTTAAAAGTTCTTGTAGTTTTACTAGTTATGGAAGTACAGTTATATATCATTTCCGGAATTAAACCATATTTTGCCAAAACCCATTCTAAACTTATATAGCTAGGTTGATACAGATTATGAGCTATAAATTCATTCTTTAAATTTTCTTTTCTAATAGAAATAACATATAAACCATTTTTTAACCTTATTAAATACTTTTTGTCAACCCAATTAGATAATTGATAAGGATAAACCTTTAAATCAAGCATTTTTAAATCATGTAAAGAAAAAATTGGATTTTTGATTTTTGTTATTAATTCATTATATTTCATTTTTTTATTATTTTTAATAATATTCTGAAACAATTATACTATAAATCCAGATAATACACAAATATTTATATATTTTTTATGTTTGACTAATTGCTTTTTCCCATGACTTTTTATATAAACTTAAAGTTTCTTCCTTGGTTAATAAATTTTTAATTGAATCTCGAGCATTATTTCCTAATTTTATTCTTAAACTCTCATCTTCGATTAACTTAGCCATTGCTTCTTCTAATGCTTCTTGGTTTTTAACATTTATAACGAGACCATTTTGATTATCTTTAATAAACTCACCGGCACAACCAACATCAGTCATAATAATTGGCAATCCATAACTAGCTGCTTCAATAATTACCATTCCATAACCCTCATAGTCGGAGGTTAGCAGAAAAGAATTAGCTCTACTATAAAATTTAGCTAAATCATCTTTCTGACCCAAAAACTTAATTTTATCACTAACTTGTAACCTGCAACTTTTAACTTGTAACTCTTTCCTTTCTTGACCCTCACCTATAATCCAAAGTTCAATATTTGGATATTTAGAGCTTAAATTTGCCATGGCCTTAATTTGCATCTCTATATTTTTAATAGGCACTAACCTTCCAATTGTTAAAAAAACAAATTTATCATTTTTCTCTTTAATTCTTAATCCTTGCTCCTTAATTCTTACTCCTACATGAATCGGCACTACCGTAATTTTATCTTCTTGAACTTTAAAATCATTAATTAATTGTTTCTTTAACCTTTGACTGACCGTTCTAATTGAATCTGCTCTTTTTAAAACATATTTGGCGATTAATTTTCTAATTCCCTTAAATTTTTCAAAGCCATGGACTTGAATTTCTAAACCCAGATTAAATTGTCTTGTTAATTTCAATGCTAATAAACCCAAAAAATACACATCTTGAACAGTTATTAAATTATAAGTATTCTGTTTTATAAGTTTTATGGCCCTCTTTTTTAGATCAAAAAAACCCCTAAACTTATTTCTAAGCTTTATAGAAAAAACCTTTGCGGTACTAGATAAATCAATCTTTATATTTTTGTCTCCAGTAACCAAAACATGATACTTATCCACCAAATTTCCATATTCAATAGCGCGTCTTGAAACGCTTGAATTTTTATCCACTATATTTTTATCAATACCAATACTTAAAATTTTCATAACGGGATTCATTTTACTATATTCAAAATAATATTATACACATTATTTAAATGCTTCTCATAATTAAATTTTTCTTTTAATCTTTCCATGTCTTGTTGATCAATTCGCCTCATGCTATCTATATTATTTAATAGATTTATGATTTGATCTTTATTGTTCAAATTAACAAATTCTACTCCTTTATTATTAAACTCTCCAAAAATTTCTTCCAGAGCGCCTTGTTTTGACAAAATAACCCTAACCCCAGACAATAGTGCTTCTAATGTCGCAAAAGAAAATGTTTCTACAACACTTAATAAAATAAAGGCATCTGATAAAAAATATAGATTTAATAATTTTTTTCTATCTATTCTGCCAGTCAATATGATTTTATTTTCCAATTTTAGCTTTTTTATCAACTGCGTTAATTTTTCTTCTTCAGGACCGCTACCAATAATTAATAATTTTGCATTATTTACATTACTAAATATATTAATTAAATAATCAAATCTTTTTAAACTGACTAATCTACCGTTGCTTATAAATATCTTATTTCCATTATTTTTCTCATTTTTAACATATTTAAATATTTCTTCATTTTCATAATTACTAATATTTGAAACATAAGAACAATCAATCGCGTTATGAATTACTTTAATTTTATTATCAGTAATATTATATGCCTTAATAGTCTCTTTTAAAAATTCACTGGGAACAATGACTTTATGTGCATTTTTATAAATCTGCTTTGATAAAAATCGTTTAATTAATATGCTTAAAGATAAAACTTGTTTACTATTATAAGATTCAAAATATTCCTCTTTTATTAAGCCCTTTTGATAAGCATGCTCCCAGGCTATGTCGCCACCAACCCTAACAATATATTTCTTCTTAATAAACAAATTTGCAAACAATAATGCCAATCCGCATAATGACACATCATGCAAATAAATAATATCTACATCTTTTGAGTTTTTTATAATCTGAATAAAATATTTTATTAATTTAAAAAAGACATTACGATTCCTTAAAACTCTTATCACTTTAAAATCAGAATCATACTTTTTGTCTTCCATCACATCACTAAATGTAATAACCCTTATTCCACAATTATTCTTTAATAAAAACTTTGTGAATTGAATTAAATAAGTAGCGGGACCGCCAATATCTGGCGGATAAATTCCAGTTGCAATTAGTATTTTCATAAGTTAATCGTTAATATAGCCTATTAATTCTTTCATCCTTTTTTCATGGTATTTAAAATTATAATTCACTTTTGCTATCACATAAAAATGAGGATAAATTATATCTAAAAAATGATCAATAACTTTATTTTTAAAATAAAATCCCCTTATATCTATAATGTTCCACCCGGATTTTTCTACTGTTTTAATCAATGTGTATTTATTGAAAAAATTTATATGTGATACAGCTAAACTGCCCTTAAATTTATTAAAATTTAACAATAGCTTTATCGTGGGAATACAAGGAACACCTAAGATTAATAAAGCATCCTTTTTTAAATACTTTTTTATTTTATTTAAAAAATTATGGGGAGAATATAAATGTTCCAATAAATTATTAGCAAAAATTACATCAAAACTATTTTCAGCTATATTTAGATTATCATACTCAATATTGCCATGCCGTATATTAAGACCCTTGGATTTACCGTAATTGACTTCATCCTGTATGATTGTAATGCCTAAACTATCCTTACCAAAATGCGTTAAAAATTCTCCATTAGAACAACCTATATCTAAAACAGATTTTTTATCTAATTCAAAAATATTTATTATATTATTAAATACTTTTGATTTTGCTTGATTTTTAAATCTCAATTCAATATCTTTGTTCATATACTAATTATAATAATACTAATATGCGAATTGATACTAATAATACTAATACGATACGAATAAATGGCTTATAGCTTAAAACTTATGACTTACAACTTTTTCAAATATATTATCCATTTTTTCAGAAACACTTTCCCAACTATAATTTTCCATTACCATTTCATATCCATTTTGAACAATTCTATTTCTTAATTCATTATCCCTGACTAATAATTTAACCTTTTCGGCAATACTCTGAGGATTATTTACTTTACAAAATAAACCAGTTTCTTTATCCTTTAAAAAATCTAGAATTCCGCCAACTGCTGTGGCAATCACCGGCACTTTAGACGCCATAGCTTCTAAAAACACATTTCCTAAACCCTCTGATAAAGACGGACGACAAAATACATCTGAAATATTTAAATATTTATATAGATCTTGATAATCTACAAAGCCTGTAAAAATAACTCTAGACGCAAGTTCTTGCGTCTCTACCCGTAACTTTAAACTATTTTCTAAGGGTCCAATACCGCAAATAATTAATTTATAATTTTCTGGCAAATATTTTAAAGAATCAATTAAATCTTTTAAACCATTTTTCTCCGCTAAACGAGAAATGGAAATGATTCGTACAGACGCAATGCCTTGCGTCTGTACGATCTCCAATCTATTCTTTATGCTATCCTTTTCTTCCTTACTCAACTTTTTATCAAAACTCTGAATATCTACCCCATTTGGCACTAATTCAATATTCTCACCTTTAAATCCATATCTCTTGGCTCTTTGGATTAAAAAATTGGAAATGGCTTGAATATAATCAGCGTCCTGGTATATTTTCTGATAAATAAAATTCCACCACCAAGTTCTTTGAGTTATAAATTCATCACTATCACCACTTTGCAATGTCAATAAATATTTTACTTTTTTATGAAATTTCTTAAAAATCCAAGCTGCTAATCCAGCATAAGAAGCCATCATCCCCCAGGCTATGTCAAACTTATATTTTTTGTTTAAAGAAATTGCCTTAAATTGAGCTAAAACAAAAAAAAGATATTTATCTATTTTACAACCAAAACCCACGCGATAAACATGAATATTTTCTATTTTTTCATAACTAGCAATATTTTTTTCAAACTTAGTTGTAATCAAATAATACTCATTCTCTGGTAAACGCTTACAAATCTCCCGGATAGCCATTTCTGCTCCCCCAACATGGGGGAAGTAATTCGTTGAGAATATTAAAATGTTCATATATTAATTTTGAATTCTGAATTTCGATTGAATTTCTAATTTTGAATTTTTAATTAATTAGAAATTGAGTTATTCAAAATTGATTCGAAATTCAAACTTCGAAATTAGAAATTATTTCAATCTAGTTCCTAAAATTTCTAATCTTTGCAAAGCTTCTTTTACTTTTTTAGCTATAATATCCCATTTTGAGGATTCTTCATCAAAGGGTATGTTAATTACTTTACTATCATAATAAAGCATATCCAATTTATCTTTTAATTCCTGGTCAAAAGTAATGACAGTATGTGATTTTTTAAATAATAATTTATACAAAGGGAAAAGCCATTCAACTTTATTTTGGACTCGCTTTGATTTTTCATCTTTGTCCATAGTAATTAAAAATGGCAGTTTTTTCACTAAAATAGAAAATAATAACCCAGCAAAGGAGGCATAAGTAGCCATTACAGACCAAACTAATTTATAATTATTTTCTTTATTTAATTTTCTGGCTTTGGATAGCGCTAAAAATGGCAAAAGATATTTATCCCACTTAGAG
The DNA here is from genome assembly GCA_964639335.1 of uncultured Gammaproteobacteria bacterium. GTDB lineage: Bacteria > Patescibacteriota > Patescibacteriia > UBA1558 > S5-K13 > JAIOTH01. The sequence continues at coordinate 6,923 of CAZXCJ010000028.1, forward strand.
CCAGTTCCAACCCTATAAACATTAATCCCATTAACGTTTTCAAAATCTTTTAATTTTTTATCCATTTTGGCCGTAACAACATCAAAATCCCAAAAATTTAATCTATTAATTATTTTGCGAGCCATTTTTTCGGCTGGACCCTCTAAGGGATAAAAAGAAGTAGCCAAAACTAAAACTTTGTTTTTATTTTTAACTTCATCTTGAAAATAATTAATTGTTTTTTCTAAGCCCTTTTGTAAAGAAATTTGAGGCTGCCAATGAATTAAAGATTGAGCTCGACAAATATCTGGACACCTCATTTTTGGATCATCTAAACGACCAGCATGCAAATCTTCTTTAATAAAATTAAAGTTAGCAGATAAATTCATTAAAGAGCTAATGTTTTCAGCCAATTTTAAAATAGTCACTTCTTCTGGGTTTCCTAAATTAATCGGACCCAAATCTTCATCTTGGTCTATAATTTTAGTTAAAGCGGGTAATAAATCATCAACATACATAAAACTTCTAGTATGCGAACCATCGCCGTAAATCGTTAATTTTTCTTTATTTAAACCCTGAACTATAAAATTAGATATTACCCTGCCATCATTCATAGACATTTTTGGACCATAAATATTAAATAATCTCACAATTCTAATATCTACTTTGTATTCGCGATGATAGTCCATGCAAAGAGTTTCAGCGGCTCTTTTTCCTTCATCATAACAAGAGCGCCGGCCAAGAGGATCAACATTACCCAAATAATCCTCTCTTTGAGGATGAATCTCTGGGTCACCATATATTTCAGAGGTAGAAGTAAAAAGAATTCTAGCCTTATTTCTTAAAGCTAAATCTAAAATATTTTTAGTACCTAAAACATTGGTTTCTAAAGTAGCAACTGGGTCAAACAAATAATGATCTGGCGAGGCCAAAGCGGCTAAATGATAAATCCTATCAATCCCAAACAACTTTAAAGGTTGACGAATGTCATGAACAATGAGTTTAAATTTAGAATTATTTAAAAATTCCTTGATATTTTCTTTTTGACCACTAAAAAAATTGTCAACCACAATAACTTTATGTCCTTGATTTAATAAGTATTTAGTTAAATTAGAGCCAATAAAACCGGCCCCTCCGGTAATTAATATTCTCATATTTTATATTTTAATTACTTTTTTACCCCTACACCTAATTTAATAAGCATGGATTTTTTTATTTTGTTTTTTAATTCAACTTTTTATCCCCACCCCCTTTTTTCTCTAAAAATAAATTAAATTAGGTGAGGGGTTTACTTTTTTAAAGTAGCTTTACTCGGGTCTTGCCGTAGCCCCTAACTTTTTCAGAAAAGTGGGTGGACGAAAGCAGACCGCCCCGCCTGTAATTAGAATGCGCATAAAATTCAGTCATCAGTTATTGGGCAATGATTATTAAGAAATTCCTAATGCCTAATGCCTAATGCCTAATGCCTATTATTCATAGAATACAATGAAATTGCCCAAAAATCAACCTCAATATCCCATATCCTTACTCCCCCCCCCTGCCTTGCCGTAGTTCCCCGCTTTTTTAGAAAAGTGGGTGAACGTAGGCAGGTTACTCCTCGCCTCGCCGTAGTCCCGCTCAGCGGGACGAAGGCAGGCTTACTTCTTACTCCTTGCTCCTTAATCCTTATTCCTATAAAATAAAGACATGGAAACTAAAAAAGATAAAATTAAAATCTGCCATTTAATAACTCAAACTCATTTTGGCGGGGCCCAAAAATATATTTGTGATATAGTCAATAATCTTGATGATTCCTTTGATATTACTATTGCCCTTGGCGAAGGAAAAAAAGAAGAATTAGAAAAATACTTAACCAACTCTAAAGTTAAGTTTAAAAAACTAAATCTTCTTGTGCGAAATATTAATATTTTTAAAGATAAGCTAGTTTGGTGGGAAATTTTCTTTTTTTGTTTGAAAAATAAATTTGATATTCTTCATCTCCATAGTTCTAAAGCTGGATTCATAGGAGCTTGGGCTGGAAAATTCGCAGGTGTAAAAAAAATAATTTATACTGTCCATGGCTGGGTTTTTAAAGAAAACCTGTCTGTAATTAAAAAAAAGTTTTACCTGTTTTTAGAAAAATTTGCCAGCAAATTCAAAGATAAAATAATTTGTGTTTCACAAAATGATTATGATTTAGCTTTAAAATATAAAATAGCTCCTGAAAAAAAATTAGAATTAATTTATAATGGAATTAAAACTGATACAAGATTTTTAGAAAAACAAGAAGCTAAAAATTTCATTTTTCAGCTCATTAAAAAACAAAACCCACACCTAACATCTGATTTTGATTTAAGTATTTTAGAGGTAGGAAGTAATAAAACTATTAATAAATCAATTGATTTAAATGAAAACACTAGAATAATTGGAACAATATCTAATTTATATCCTAATAAGGGCTTAAAATATTTAATTACAGCCGCTCAAAAATTAAACCAAAAATATAGAAATTTAATATTTGTAGTTATCGGTTCTGGTCCAGAAAAAGAAAATTTAGAAAAACTAATTCAAAAACATAAATTAAATAATTTCTTTTTATTAGGTAAAATTAACCAGGCCTCTGAATATCTAAAGGCCTTTGAAATATTTACACTTACTTCTACCAAAGAAGGCCTTCCCTATACTCTTTTAGAGGCCCTAGAAGCCGAAATAAGCATTATAACCAGCAATCTTGAATCCTGCTTAGAAATCATAAAAAATAATCAAAATGGGCTCATTTTTGAGGCCGCTAATGTTGATGATTTGGCATATAAAATTCAAACCATCTTAAATAATACTCAATTTGCTGAGGGCATAAAAGCTCAAACAAAAAACTCATTAAAAAAGTTTAATTTTGATGAATTTATAAAAAAAATAAAAGTTTTATACTTAAATTAAAAAACTCACTAAAAATTTTCAGCCATAGGCTGACCAGCCTTGGGCTGGGATTTTAATGAGTTTATGAAAAATATTAAAATTTTGTATTTAAATTAACCTTATGGCACATAATTTATAGAAACAATTGCATACGAACTAAATTTTTAGCTACAAATATTTATAAATATCGTGCCTGCCTATGGAGACAAACACAATGTCTCCATTTTTTTGACGCTCAAATACTATTCTGTAATTCCCCGTGATAGAAATAGACCAAATCCCCTTGAACTTACCATGCAATTCATGAAGTCTTAATGATGGATGAAGTGGGTTTTTTTTAAATAATTCTACTTTTTTATCTGTTAAAATTTGGATTCTAAGAGGCAACTTTTTAATCTTTTTCTCAAAAAAATTATTAAAATAAACATTTTTAACAATCATAAGATTAAATCAAATCTTTTATTGAATTCAGTTTTTTTAATTTTCCTTCTTTATATTCCCTGCGGGCTTCTTGTACATTTTTCCAAAGTTCTTTTTCTGATATCAAATCATCCTCTTGTTTTATTAAATACTGAATATAAGAACTAATAGAGGCAAACCCACTCATCTTTGATTTCTTTTTAATAAGCTGTTTTGTGTGTGGTGGTAATGACAATGTTAAAATTTCACGCATACATTTTAAATTAATATTTATATTATTATTGTAATACAGCTGTAATACAATGTCAATAAATATTAAAACTTTGTACTTGCGTTAAGAGTATATTAAATATTGCAAATTATGTATTAAAATGTTTTTTACCATCCTCGGCCATAACACTTCATACATTATACATAATTCATAATACATTATACATAATTCATAATACATTATACATAATTCTTAATACTTATTCCTTCCTCAAACTAGGCTTTAATTCATAGGCCTTTTTTAAATATCTATCTGCCTCTGCTTGATTGCCTGCTGTTTGATAGGCCTGGCTTAAATATAAATAAGTGTCTGCATACTCCGAATTATAATCTAAGGCCTTTTTTAGAGATTCAATTGCTTGCTCGGCTTGCCCTAGGGTCATTTGCACTTTGGCTAAAAAATAATAATTATGTAATCTTTCTGGAGACAATCCAATGGCTTTTTGTAAAATTTCATTGGCATCTTCTAAAACCACTTTCCTATCTTCAGAATTTATATTTAAAAAACTAGCTTTTAGCATATATAAACGAGCTAAATTTAATTTCATATAAGCATCTTGGTCATTGATTTTTTCATATTCCTTAAATTTATTAATCAATAAATCAATTATTCTAAAAAACGGCTGGGCTTGTTCTTGGGTTTTAACTTGAGAAGCCACTTTGGTTAAAGTATCAACAATCATTGTTGAAGAATCTCTATTTAAATAACTATTTATTTTATAAAGTTTTTGAACTTCATCTAAGGTTTTATTAAAATCTTGATCTTGATAAAACGATTTTTGCACAATATAATTTTGTTTAGCTATTCGGGCGTGAGTAAAATTCATTCCAAAAATTAAATAAAATCCTAAAATTACTCCTAAACTAATAATCATTCCATTAATCATCTTTGGTAATTGCTTTTCATAAACTAACTCTTTTTCTAAATTATCTGTAACCTTAAAATTTATATAAGCTAAAAGAAAAAAGAAAAACATAGTTACTGCCAAAGAGTCAAAAACAAATATGTTCTGAATAAAATAAGCAATTATTAAAGACCCAAAAAATAAAGAAAATAACCAATTTTGTTTTTTTCCGCTTCGGTCTCTCGACTCAACTCGAGATCTTTGATCGAGGCCTTCCTCCTTCGCTACCTCCTTCGCTACCTCCTTCGATAAATCTTCTGCCTTCGTTGAAACTACGGCAGACAAGTCGGAGGTCAGGAAAGCTTCGGAGGACAAGTCAGCTTCATCTTTTTTATATACTTTGTATAAATAAACTAAAGCAATTATAAAAATTGAAAAATAAGCCAATAAACCAAATATTCCATGGGCGACTAAATTCTCCATCACCATATTATGAGCCCTATCAAACCAGGTCTCTGTCGGAGCTATATTATAATAATCGGCCTGAAAATATTTATCAAAAGCATAATAATAATTTTCCATTCCATAGCCCATAATTGGCCTTTCTTGAAATGCTTTTAATCCGCCCTCCCAAGAAATTAATCTGGTTCTGACCGTACCGCTGCTTAGAGATATGCTTGTTAATCTATGTAAAACACTATTATTTTTTACCCAATCAGCTTCTTTATTGCTAAAAGCCAAACCAAAAATCACAGCTAACAATATTAAAAAGGATATTATTCCAAATTTAATTTTTTTATCTTTTAATCTAAATATAAGAGCTATAGAAATAACTAATAAGACAAAGAAAAAGGCTATTTGAGCTCCTCTAATTTCAGCCATAAACATAGCCGGCAATTGAATAAAAATATGCAAAGCAAATAATAATTTCCACCAAAATCCTCTAGTTTTAATCAATAAATAAAAAGATAATATAGAGCTTAATAATAATAGCCCGGCCACGTAAGCTGAGTTTCCTAAAACACTTTGAATTCTGGTAATGCCGGTTTGAAAAATACCCTCTACTCCCCATCTTTGTAAATAACCATAAATAGCAATATAAGAACAAAATATTAAAGAAATATTTAAAAAACTAAACCATTCTTTTTTAGTTTTTAAAACACTGGTTACTATAATAAAAAATAAAATCAAATGTATCCAAGTGTTCAGAGCCCACATTCTTTCCAAATCGCCAATAAAAGATAACTTAGGATTGATTCCAAAAATTGAGGTAATAATAGCTATGCCGGTAAAAATTAAAAGAGAATATAAAATCCAAGATTTTTTGGGTCTATACTTTGGAAATTTTAAAGCCAAAATAATATAAGCTAAAACCATTAATTCCACTATAATTCTAAAAGGAATTGATTTGGAAGTAATATAAGGAAAAATCCAAGACTTAAATATAAAAAGACAGGAGACAAAAGCTCCGACTATTAAAACATATATAATTCTTTTTAAATATTTCTCTAAATTAGCCATCCCGTTAGTCCCATTAGAGATAAATCTCTAACGGGATTAGATATTATTTACCCCTCACCTAATTTTAATAGATATGAGGTTATTAATTAAATACCCTTAAACCTAAATTAGGTGTAGGGGTTTATTAGACCCTCCCTCGCCCTATTAGTATAGTTCTAAAACTATCTAACGGGACTCATAAATTAATATATTATATTACAGTAATTAACTTTAAAATTAACTTTAAAAATTTTCAAACTATGTAAATTTAAAAACTTGCCCCGTATTAATTTTTTTAAAAAAATTTGGTACGGGGTAAAAAGGCAAGAGACAAAAGCTCCGACTATTAAAACATATATAATTCTTTTTAAATATTTTTCTAAATTGTCCATCTTAATAATTCTTTTTATAAATATCTTTGCGATTACCAACTCTAATAAGCTTTATCTTATTTAAATCAATGAACTGAAAAATTACCCGCCAATCGCGAGTAATTCTGAAAGAATAAAATCCCATAAGCTCTCCTTTTAACGATTTTGTATGTAAATAAGAATGAAATGGATTTTTTGTTAATACTTCGAGTAGATCGGCTAATTTCTCTTGATGTTTAATGGATAATTGTTTTGCTGTTTTTAAAAAAACATTAGCATAAACAATAATTATTTTATTATTCAACCCATTAGATAATTTAAGTGATTTGTTACTGTTTTTATTTTGCATATAGTTTTATCATTCAATCTGGACAAAGCTTTTATTTTATCTAACGGGTTTCATACATCGTTATTTTAAGGATTTGAGAAATGATTTTTTGCCCTCAAAAGTACATGTATCTTTTTTTTTACAATCTTTAAAAATTTGTTCAACAAATTTAGGACTATATTCTCCTTCTAAATCCTTGCCTGCTATTCCAATAAAAGCAGAACGAAGAAGACCTATTTCTTCTAATATACTATTTATTCCAATTCTGTTAATTTTGTTTAAATATTTTGTCTTGTACATAAATATATTATATTAATTATAACTCCATATTTTAATCTTAATCTGTTGATTTGCACTCCATAAATTAATAATACTAAATTTCATTTTTTTAGTCAACGCCCGTTCTCCTTTAATTTTAAAGCTAAACTAAAAACACTTTCAAAAATTTGAAAGTGCTTTCAGTTTATATTTTTTAAACAAAATTGTCTTACCTCAAACTGACCCGTCGGGTTGTTTTATATAAAGGGAGAACAATTCGTTTAAGTCTCCTCCCGCGCGTCGTTGGAGTCTGTCATCAGAGGACTCCAACGTTCAAATACCAAATACCAGAGTCCCTTTCAGGACCTGCCTGCCCGTCCTCCGCACCCCGAACCGTATGGTGCAGGGGGAGGATGGACGCGTAGCCTGCCATGCCGAAACGAAGTTTCAGCTTCGTGCAGGCAGGCTGAAGCTACGCTTCGGTTCGCCGACGTGCCAAAAGCCACTTTGGCGACGGCACGCGAAGGCAGGGACTCTGGTAGCGCAGGTAACAAAAAAACCGCAAAAATTGCGACCCTTGTGATTAGAAAATTGTTCCTCGAAAATAGATATTCGTAATTGAAATTCGATATTAGAAATTCAACGACTTTCGAATTTCGATTCTCTATTACTATTTTCGAATTTCGAACAACCCCGCCTGCCAACGCCTAAAGGCGACCTGCCCGACATGCCATTGACGGCAGTCATGGCAGGCGGGAGCCAATGGCGGGCAGGTATTTTCTAACCTATTTAATCCCTTCCTTAATTAAAGTATCATTAATTTTCCGAGCTGATGGTAAATTTTTCCATTCTTTAATATTTACCCCGTTAGATAACTAACATCTAACGGGGTGAAGATATTTTACTTTATTCCTATCTGATTCTAAATTTAATATTCTACTATCCGCCCAATCCAATAATTTGCTCTTACTGGCTTTCTTTTTTAATTCTAAATCAATTCCATCAAATCTTTTATTCATTTTACCTTCTAATTCAATAAAATAACCGTTGGTAATAATACCTGCACCTTCTGTAGAATCATCTATTTTCTTTTCAATTCTCTTAAAAATTTTCTTATTATTTTCCTTGAACTTTTTGTCTAGTTTTTCATCTAGACTTTTATCAACAATTTGTTTGACGCTGGTGTCAACAATTTGTTTAACGCTTGTGTCAACGGCTTGTTTGACGCTTGTGTCAACAATCTGCTTAATTTGTTTTAAATCGCTTTTTAACATAGCTTTTCTTATTATTTATTAGTTTTTTTAATATTTAAAAAATTTTTAAGATATTTAATAAATGGCTCTGAACATTTTTCACAAACACAAATGCTATCGCTTAAAATTCGAAGTTCTGCACTAAAAGTAGAATTCATAGATAAAAAATGTAAATTTTTCTCATTTTCTTTAATTACTTTTCCGCACTTATCGCATTTATAAAATGTACTCATAATTTTTATTCATTAATCTTTTGACCGTTCTTACAGTTTACATCTAAAAATTTAATAAGTCAAAACCGACCCGGCTCTACAATATAACCCGTGGTGGATAAGTATGCTTTTATCATTACCCAAGCTATAAAATAGTTTTCCACCTTGATAGTTTTTTTATCTAATAAAATAAGCATTATTTATTGAAGCATGAATAAATACAAATTCTAAATTTAGTTTAAGTTATTTTAATAATATATTATTTTGTTAATAGCAAAAGTATAGTCATTTTAATTTTGTTTTGATGACACTTTTTATTCTTCTACCTTTTTCTATCCATTCGACTTTGCTCAGGA
>CAZXCJ010000029.1:0-13748 GCA_964639335.1 uncultured Gammaproteobacteria bacterium
GCCCCTTGTTTTTTTATTTTTAATGTGTTAATTTTTAATATTGAAAAATAAAATATTTGAATATTTGGAGGAATAAAATGAGTCAAAGAAATGACTTAGCTCAAGTAATGATAGATATTCTTAATATTTTTCTAATTAATTCTGGAAAGACGGGAATAGGGCTTACCGCTCAAGAAATTATAGATTGCAATTTTATAGATTTAGATTCCATTTCTTTTCAAGAAGTAAAAGATTTGAGTCAAATATTGACATCATTAACAAACCGAGTATCAATATCAAAAAATTCTCTTTTGAATTTTATGTTTTTGAATAGCCTTGCTATGTCGTTTGCCATTTCTCAAGAAGAAAAAAGGGTTATTGAATTTTTCTCTGACGTTGTGTTGATTGCTTCAGATGATGAAGGTATAAAAGATTTTGTTTATGGCAATTTAGAACTTTATGGTTTTTGGATTGAAAAAAGAAATGAATTAAGAAAAAAATTAAGAAAATAAAAGGGAGCTATAAATGAAAGTATCCACAGATGAAGAGTCACTTTTTCAAGATCTTTTATTGAACAAAATTAAAATGTCTTACAAAACAGATGCAATTAATTATTCTCTACAATTTGTTGAGGATATTCGTGATTGTGTCTTAGTCGCTCTAGGAATTAATTTAGTTCTAGAGACCAAGGACATTTTAGAACAAGATTTTTTGAAAGACCTTGAAGAAAAAAAATTGTACAGCGAATTTGCGAATCTTATTGAGAATAAAGATAAAACTGTTAAGATAGAATTTGAAAAAGAGATTGGCTATGAGAATTTTTTTCTTTTTATGTGTCGCTTTTGTTATTTCAACCTTCGAGATTTAAGAAAGGCTGAAGTTCAAGTTGAATTTCTAGATGCACTATATGAAAAAATGGAAAATTGAGAAAAAAAACACCTCGTTCAAAATGAGCGGGGTTTTTTAATAGTTAATAGGTTAATTTCACGGAGCGAGATCCCGCTATGCGGGATAGTTTAATTGTATCTATTCATGGCCTCTATTGGAGATTTTTCTAAAGAAGAAATAATGGCCTCAGCGGTTTTGTTGAGGATTTTTTTAATTTTTATTTTTTCTAAGAACGAAAAACGTGAAAGCACATATTTATCGGCCGGCATTTTTTCTAAGAGAGGAGCTTTAATACCAATTCTAAATCTAAGAAAGTTTTTCAATCCCAAATGCTGAATAATAGATTTTATGCCATTGTGTCCGCCAGCAGAATCAAAGTAACCAATTTTTAAATTTCCAAGACCGATATCTATATCATCATATACTATAAAAATATTTTCTGGTTTTAAATTATGCTTTTTAAAAATATAATTAATCACTTGACCGGAATTATTCATATAAGTTTGCGGTTTTATAATTTCTATATTTTCATTATTGATTTCTGTTTTTAAATAAAAATATTTGCTTTTTTTAGATTCGTTCCATTTTACATTTTTACCCAAGATTTTTTCCACCAAAAGATCGATGGCCATAAAGCCAGCATTGTGTTTAGTATTTTGATATTTTTGCCCAGGATTACCTAGACCGACAATTAATTTCATAAATTTTGTTTGTTTTTATTTAGTGTAGCATATAATCTTCAATTACCAATTTTTATTCAATAAAGAGTCATTAAGCAATAGGCGTTAGGCAATAGTAATTATTTAATGACTAACGACTAGTGCCTAAAGCCTATTATATAATGTTTTTAAGTTTGCGGACATAGGCGACTACTGGAAGTCCGCGGAGTTTAAATTTTTCTCGGATTTTATTTTCTATAAATTTTAAATAGGAATTATTTAAACTAGTTTTGGCCCCAATAACAACTTCAAAAGTTTGGGGTTTGGTATCTACTTGTTTAATTTCATAAATTTTAGGTTGACGAGTCCCTTTTCCTATTACGGGCTTATGAATTCTTAATATTTCTTGTAAAAAATTATCTAGTTTTTGCTTTTCAATTTTTAGATTAAATTTCTGATTAATTTTTATGGCCTCGTCTAATATGTGAGCGGTTTTAATATTTTGTGTAGCAGAAGTGGGTATAAATTTAGCCCACATTAAATAAGGAATTGTTTTTTTATAATATAATAAATACTCGTCATATATTTTAGTGTGTTTATCTTTTATCAGGTCCCATTTATTGGCAACAATGATTAAGCCCTTTTTAGCCTCTTTAATCAGTTTGGCAAATTTCAAATCAGCTACGCTTAAATTTTTAGAAACGTCAGTAATCAATATTATAATGTCGGCATTTTTAATGGCTTTTTTAGTTTGTTGAACGGATTTTAATTCCAGCTCGTCCTTTTTTATTTGAGTTCTTTTTTTTCGAATGCCGGCCGTATCTATTAATCTGAAATCATAACCTCGATATTTAAAAGGAATAATTTGCATATCTCTAGTGGTGTGTTCTGTCTCTGAAACAATTATTTTTTCTTCATTTAAAATAGAATTAATTAGGGAGGATTTACCAACATTTGTTTTGCCAATAAAAGCTAGTTTAATGGGAGAGGCATTTAGTGTTTCTGGTTCTTTCTTTTTGCGGAAGGATTTTTTAGGAATTTTTTTAAGCACTAGGTCTAATAAATCCCCTACTCGACTGCCAGATATAGCAGATGTTAGGGCAATGTCATCAATTCCTAATTTATAAAACTCTGAAGAATTTTGAGAAACCTTTTTGTTGTCGCATTTATTAATAACTAAAATATGATTTAGTTTGTTTTTTTTAATAAATTCAACGAATTTTTTGTCTTGGGGCATAATACCAGTTTTGGCATCTACAACGAATAATATTAGATCTGAGTCTTGAATGGATTTGATTGTTTTTTCGGCTATTTTTTGATTCATCTCATCTGATTTTTTGTTGGTATAAAGCGTTTCTAAACCACCAGTGTCTACTACGATAAATTTTTTTCCAAGCCATTCAGTGGTTTGATAATTCGTGTCTCTGGTCGTGCCGGGCATTCTACTAATAATAACTTTATTTTTTACTAGCAAATTAAAAAGCGTGGACTTGCCCACATTGGTGCGTCCGATAATTGAAACGATTGGTAATTTTGAGTTTTGTTTGTTCATTTTTAATAATTCAAAATTAAAAACTAAAAATTCAAAATTATTCCTGTATCTGGTCTTTGCCTAAAATGATTAAAAAATCTAAATTATCTTGAAAGATATATTCCTTTAATTCATTGGGTAGAATATTGGATCTGACACCATATATGCATTCTTGTATTTTTTGTAAACTTTCCGGCTTCTTATTATTTGAAATGTCGTAAATAACAGTGGTGGTGGTATTTTGATTGGGGGCATTACCAATTCTAGCTACACTTAAACCATGATTTAAAAGTGTTTGGGATTTTAGAGATGCTAGACCGGTTTGAGTTGTGCCATTTAATATTTGAATAACGGCTTGCTCTTTATCTATTTTATCTATTTTAAAAATATTTCCAAAAAATGATTTTATAATTCCATAATCATTATTTTTAGGAGTTAAGATAAAAGCCCCATCAAGAGTTGAGGTCGCACTTCTTAATAAATTATCTGGAGCATCATTTAAAACCTTATTAAATATTTTATCTTGGTCCATTGATTTCAATATTTCTACAAAACGAATAGCTTCCCAGCCCTCAATATCAGTTTTAATATATTTATTTAATATTTGGAATAATTTAATTACCTTATTTGGATTAGTAAGCGTGGAAAAACTTATTATTTTATTTTTAATAGCTTCAATAATTTTAAATTGTCTTTCAGAGCGAGCATAATCAGAGGCCTCAAAGCCATTGCCCTCACCAACAATACCATGACGAGAGCGAGCAAATTCTAGGGCCCTCGCTCCATCTAAATGCTGGTAACCCTTTTCAAAGGACACAGTTTTTATCTTATGATCTTTGGTGGGGTAATTGTAGTCAGTAAAGCTATTTTCTATATAAACATTAACTCCGCCCAAAGCATCTACTATCTCTTCAAAGCCAAAAAAATCAATGGCTATGCCATAATGGATGGGCAGTCCTATATTTTGAGAAATTATTTTTTTACTATAAGAAATACCGGTTTCGTTTTCTATATATTCACCGGCAGTATATAGATAATTTATTTTTTGATATTGGTTTTCACCAGTTTTAGTTAAAAAATCTCTAGGCATAGAAACCAAGGAAGTTTCTCCAGTTTCATAATTATAACTTAAGACGATAATTGTATCTGTTAATAATGCTCCGTCGTGTCCATAGCCACCCATGCCAAGAATTAGAAGATTGATTTGACCGTCTTTTTCTCCTTTTAAAGTTTTAGTATCAGCCGATATTAGATGGGATATTTGGTTGATTAAGAAGTTTTTCTTTACGGATTGAGCAAAATTAGATTCAGAATTGGCAGCTATGTTTGATAATAATAATATAGAAGCTATAAACAATAATAAAAACAAAAAAAGCACATTTTTTATTATGAACTTGGTTCGATTTTTCCGATAATGCTGACGAGATGTTTCTAAATAGGCACCTTTTTCTGATTTGGCAAGTAAATTTATATTTTTATTTTTGAGCATTTATTTTTTTTAGTCAATGTATGTTTATGATAGTATAAAAAAATTGATTTATCAATGTTTGTATTTATTTTAACCTTGCGCCCGTTAAATAAGCTAATAAGATTTAACGGGGTTGACCCTGTTAAATAAAATTTAAAAGTATATTATAAATTAGTTTTAATGTTGATGTTATTTTTTGTATTATAATATTATATAATATTGTATTAAATTTTAATTTTAAATTTTTTATAAAATTTAAAATTATTTAACAGGGTTGACAAAAATATAAATTCTGTTATGGTAGTTACGGTATTGATATAAAAATTTATTTAAAAGAATGGTTGATTGGATTCCAATGATTTTTGAAAATATAACAGAATTTATTTTAAGTTTTGTTTTTGAAAAACTACCCTATATAACTATTGGGGCAGCTGTTTTATTTTTTATATGGAAAATTTTGGAGCCAGCTATAATGATTACTTAATTTTTTAGAGTTATATACTTACAAAAGTCGCTATTAAAAATCAGCGATTTTTTTGTTTTGTTTTTAAAAAATTTAGTGTATATTATAGGTAGATGTATTTTCAATTTTTAAAATATTATGAAACAGAATTTTAATCAAGATTTGAAAAAGTTGCAACCTCTTATTGATCTTTTTTTGAACAATATTGACGCCTACAAAAGTGGTAAATATAACGAAGCAAATACTCGTACTAATTTTATTGATCCATTTTTTGAACTTTTAGGCTGGGATATGAGAAATAAGCAGGGTTATGCAGAAATGTATAGAGATGTTATTGTTGAAGATTCTATTAAAATTGAAGGTAAGCCAAAAGCTCCAGACTATAGTTTTCGCGTTGGAGGACAAAGAAAATTTTTTGTAGAAGCAAAAAAGCCATCAGTTTATATCAAAGAGGATATTGGTCCTGCTTATCAGGTAAGGCGTTATGCTTATACAGCAAAATTACCACTTTCTATTTTAACTGATTTTGAGGAATTTGCAGTATATGACACTCGCATTAAACCAAGACCAAAAGATAGCGCTAGTGTAGGGCGTATTTTTTATTGCACTTATAAGGAATATAAAGAAAATTTTGATTTTATTTATAATACATTTTCTAAAGAAGCTATTTTAAAAGGAAGCTTTGATAAATATATTCAAGATAATAAAAGAAGAGGCACTTCAGAAGTTGATAAGGAATTTTTAAAGCTCATTGAAACATGGCGAATAAATCTTGCTAAAAACATCGCTATAAATAATAAAAAATTAGATATATATCATCTTAATCGGTCTGTACAGAAAATAATTGATAGAATTATATTTTTGCGTATTGTTGAAGATAGAAATATAGAAAAGTATGGCAAACTTATTGAAATAGTAAAGCAAAAAGGGATATATAAAAGTTTTAATGATTATATTAAAATTGCTGACAAAAAATATAATAGTGGATTGTTTGATTACAGAGGCTGGATTGCAGATTTAAAAATAGACGATAAAATCTTTAAAGATATTGTTAATACAATGTATTATCCGCAATGTCCTTATGAATTTTCTGTTTTGCCAGTAGAAATATTAGGAAATATATATGAACAATTTTTAGGGAAAGTCATTACTCTTACTGAATCTCATCATGCTAAAATAGAAGAAAAGCCGGAAGTACGCAAAGCGGGAGGTGTATATTATACTCCGCAATATATTGTAAATTATATTGTCAAAAATACAGTTGGTCAGAAGTTAAAAAATAAGAGTACAAAACCTCAAAATGTTGAAAATATAACTATTTTAGATCCAGCTTGCGGTTCGGGTTCTTTTTTGCTTGGAGCGTATGATTATTTGCTTAATTGGCATTTAGAATATTATATACAGGAGAAAAGAATCAAAAAAGCAATCCGTGAAAATAAAATTTATCAAGCTGGAGAAAATAATTATAGATTGACTATTCAAGAAAAAAGAAAAATATTATTAAATAATATTTATGGCGTTGACATTGACGAACAGGCAGTTGAAGTAACTAAATTATCACTTCTTATAAAATTGCTTGAAGACGAAAAACAAGAAAGTGCTGGCCGTTTATTTAGTAAATATAATCAAGGGGCTTTGCTTCCTAATTTATCTTCAAATATAAAATGTGGAAACTCTTTAATTGGTCCAGATTTTTATGAAGGACAAAATTTGAATCTTTTTGATAATGAACAAATGAAAAAAATAAATGCTTTTGATTGGAAAAAACATTTTGAGGAGATTTTTGATAAAGGCGGTTTTGATGTGGTGATTGGAAATCCACCATACATAGATTCTGAGGAGATGGTGAGAAGTAGTAAGGAAATACGAGATTATTGTTCAAAAAACTATGAAACCACTAAAGGTAATTGGGATATGTACTGCGTTTTTTCAGAAAAAGGAATAGATTTATTGCGAGAAAAAGGAATATTTGGATTTATTATTCCTAATAAATTTATATCACTTCCTTATGGTGATTATTTAAAAAAATATTTTTCTAAATATCAAATAAAAAATATTGCAGATTATTCTTGTGTTGATGTTTTTGTTACAAATAATAAAAAAGTGAATGTTTATCCTATAGTAATTATTGTGCAAAAGAATACAAATAAAATATTGGGGCAATATAATCAAATGGTTCAAGATGGGGGTCTGATAAAATTAAAATATAAAAAAAATTTTACTATAAAATTAGGAGATATTAATTGGGCTAAAAATTTTGACCCCTTGGAAACAATTATTGATAAAGTAACTAATAAATCAAAAGGAATATCGGAAATATTTATAGTTGAGAATGCAGCTACTGTAGCTGAGGCATATGAGATTAAAAAAATTATATTAGATAGAAATGTGAAAAAAGGAAATTTTTTTAAATTTGTTAATACAGGGACTATCGATAGATACCATGTACTTTGGGGTAAAGTTAATACGAATTATATAAAAGATAAATATATAAAACCAATAGTTTTGGTATCTGATTTAAAGAAAGGATTTCAATCTCGATTTGGGCAAGCTGAATCCGAAAAATTAATTTTAGCAGGTATGGTAAAAAATTTAGAGGTAGTATATGACAGAGGAAAAATTTTAGCTGGAAAATCTACTATCATCATAAGATATGGTGATGAGAGTGAATATAAATTAAAATTTTTATTAGGACTATTGAATTCAACTCTTTTTTCTGTTTTGTTTAGAGCAATAAATAGATATTCATCAATGTCTGGTGGTTATATTAGTTTAAATAAAAATAAGATACAAAATTTTTACTTTCCAAACATTAATTTATCAAAACCAACAGATAAAGTTTTATATAATAATCTGACAAATTTAGTTGACCAAATGCTTGAAGCCCAAAACAAATATCGTAAAGTAAAAAGTGATTCTGATAAAAAAATATATAAACAAAGAATAGATATTTTAGATTCTCAAATAGATAAATTGGTTTACGAGTTATATGATTTAACTGATGAGGAGATTAAGATTGTGGAGGGAGAGGTTAAGTAAATAATGTTTTAGAAAATAAAAAAAATGGAGAAGGAACAATATAAAAAATATAATAGAACGGGTAAATTTTTTTGGTTATAATTTTATGGAAATTAAAGACATAATTAATAAAATAGATAATAAAAATGTGAAGATTAATTCAAAGACCCATAATCTTTGTAGGAATTTTAATTTATTTTTAATGGCATTTTGGATTGAAAAATTTAAATCAGTTATTATTGATCAAGAAAGACTAAATCGATTTTATAATATATTGATGGTTAAAGATTTTGTAAATTCTGCTTTTTTAGCAGATCATTTTAATTATACAGTGCAAGGAAAGGGTTCGTTGAGAACTGCTTATGAATATTTATTTAAATGTTTATCTGAAATTTTAAATTTCGCTTTATTTAAACCAAATGGGAATTTTAGGGTTTGTGATACGAGTCACGAATGGAAGAAAAATTGTATAGATTATTATAATCATAATATTTATTATGGTTTTTATGAAGAATTATGTAAACCAGTTCATGTGCCGTCTGCATGTTTTATAAATAGTGATCCGGATAGTATTCCATTTTATAATGAGCATGATCATGATAATTTTAATATAATACTCTCTAAATTTATAAATTATTCTTCTGATTTATTATTCATATGTATTCAATATTTAGGGTTAAATAATTTTAATGATTTAATTCCTCATAAAAATATGTTTTCTGAAAGAATACGAAAAATAATAGATATGAACTATGAACAGGAATAAGCAAGAACATTTTTCCTAAGTTTTAAGTTTAAAAATAAAGTAAAATAAGCGATTTTTTTGTTTATAATTTATTTTTATATTTTTCCACAGTTTTATTAAATTTTTCCATATCTTCTTCGGCAATACCATCAGTGCTAGGGAAATCTTCAGTTTGAGGATTTATTTTTGTTCCATATTTTACCATTTCATAATGAACATGCGGGCCAGTAGAAAATCCAGTAGAACCAACATAGCCAATTGTTTGTCCTTGAGTTACTTTTTGACCATATTTTACTGCGTAGCGAGAAAGATGAGCATAATTAGTAGTATAGGTTTCATTATGTCTGATGCTAACAAAATTTCCATATCCGTCATTCCAGCCAGCATAGACTATGGTGCCATCGCCGACAGCTTTAATTGGTGTGCCATAAGGGGCGGCATAATCAATGGCTCGATGTTTTGTGGAAACATCAAAGGCCTGTATATATCTTAAACCAGTGGTAAATCCGGAAGAAATATATTTATAGGCTACAGGGGCTTTAAGAAATATTTTTTGCATGCTTTCGCCAGATTCATTGTAATATCCGTAGTTGTTAGAATCTTTTTCATCGAGCTGAGCTTGATTGAAATAATAAGCCCTATATTCTTTTCCGTCATTAATAAATTTAGCAGATAAAATATTTCCAGGCATTATATATTCTCCATTCAAATATCTTTCTTCATAAATAAATTTAAAATAATCTCCTTTTTTGATATTCATAGCAAAGTCAATGGTCCACTGAAAGACCTCTGCTAATTCTATAATTGCTACCTCATCTAAATTTTGCTCCAATCCGGTTTCATAAAGAGAGGACTCTATTATTCCTTCAGAGGTCTTAATTCTAACTTCATATTTTATTGGTTTTCGTTCTGCTTGCCAAGTGCCGTCTTCTTTTAAATTAATATATAACTCTTCCTCAGTGTCTATTTGATAAATTAATTGTTTTAATTCGTTGGTTTTTTTATTTTTTAATAATTTAATTTCTCGACCTACTCTAATTTTAGATAAATCATAAACATCTTGAGTGGCTTCAAAAATTATAGTAGAGGTGGTATGACAAATTTCTGCTTCTTTCATTAATTCTCCATAAGTGCATTTAGGTTCTATTTTTAAAGAAGTTTCATAATAGGGGCTTTCTTCAATTATTTCTTCGGGCAGAAATTTTTTTTCTTGATTAACATTTTTTTGGTAATTTAAAAAATATAATAGCCCAGCACAAAGCAGAATAATTAAAATAAAAATAATGAGTTTTAATTTTATTTTCATAAGATTTTTATATTCTAACAGATTTTTTTGAAAATAAAAACCACTGGATAGTTGGCAGTATTATAAATAATTTTTTAATAATTAAATATTTAGTATTAAAAATTTATTTGTTATTTGAAATTAGTAATTAGACATTAGAGGATTTGGGGTTGACCCTGTTAAACCTGTTAAATTATTGCTTAATTGCGATACTATTTAACAGGTTGAAATAAAATTTGATTTATATATAATATTATAAATATAAAAATAAAAAAGTAGTAAAGACAAAATATAAATTATTAATAATGTTCAAATTTTAGCTTTAAATTTTTATAAAAATTTAAAGCTATTTAACAGGGTTGACTTTTCGGTCTAATGGTGTATACTATTTATGTTTTCCATATTTTTTTCTAAGGTAAAGAATTTGCGCAGCTTAGCTGCTTGAAAGAATGTTGGAAAATATTTTATTAAGTTGTCTTTTTCTTTTATAGGAATAAGACTAAGTATTTGAAAGGAAAATTAAATTAAATGAGTAAAAAGTTATACATAGGTGGTCTATCTTATGATACCACTGATGAATCTCTTAAAGCTGGTTTTTCCGAAGCCGGAAATGTAGTATCAGCTAACGTTATAAAAGACAGAATGTCAGGTCGTTCTAAAGGATTTGGTTTTGTAGAATTTGAAACCGACGAAGATGCTCAAAAAGCCATTGAAATGTTTGATGGTAAAGAGTTCGAAGGAAGAACTATTAAAGCTAACGAAGCTAGACCAATGAAAAAATTTGACGATAGAAGCTAATTACATAGATTGATAAAAAAGCAGGGAGTGCGCAGTCCCTGTTTTTTTGTATACGAATAATTATAGTACTAATATGCTAGTGAATTGTTCTCCCCTTACCAAGGGGAGATTAAGAGGGGTTAACTAATACCAGATGCCAATACCTGCTCGCCACTGGCTTCGGCGCAGACCCGTCTTGATTTTATTTTGTAAAACTATGGCGGGCAGGCAGGCAACAATTATAATTATGACAGAGGCGGGATGATACTAATTTATACTAATAATTTTAAATTTAGTAATTAATGGCTAATCAACATATTTAAAGCGTGGAATTTTTTTATCATCAAATTTTGTGGTTTGAGTAAAATTTTTAGCGGTTCGAACAAAAATCGGTTCAGGTCCGAATTCCTTACTTAAATTTTTAACTGGATATAGACATTTATATAAAACCATTTTTTCTTTTGTTTCAGCATTAAAAGCTAGACCGATAACTTGGTAAAATTTGCCTTTAAAGTGTTTATATTTTCCTAATTTAATTTCCATATTTTTATAGTAGTTTTATTATATATTTTTTAATTAAAAAAAGGAAGATTAAACTTCCTTTTCAATTTTTGCTTTAATTTTTTTTATGGAATTAATTATTTTTTCTTCCATAAATTTTTTGATATTTTTTACTATTTCATTTATCCTTGTTGAGGATAGCCCTGGTGAAAGATAATATAAACACATTTCCATTTTTTTACACATAAGATCTTTTTCAGGAAAAAATAGATTTTTTAAAGATTTTTCAATATAATCATCAATTTCTTTTTTACTAAATGCACTCTTCATTATTTTTGAAATTTCAATTAAATTATAAATATCATCTTTAAAATTTTCTAGCAGTGTTGTTGAGTTATATATTTTTTCTATAGTTTCTACAATTTCTTTGACTTCTTCTGTTCCCATGCAAGTTTCTCCATAGTAAGTATCTTTGTTGCCAATTTCTATTCTTTCTAAAATTTTGTTTTTAACTTTTTTCTGAATAGATTTAGGACATTTATTTTTCATTTCGCATTCATCGCAAAAGCCCAAACAAACTAATATTTTTTTCATGTTTCCTCCGTATGATTTTATTTTTCAGTCAGTATATATTAATTTTTTATAAAAAGCAAGCGTTGAGTTAAAAATTATAGATATAACCCCTCTGTGTCTCCCCTTAGTAAGGGGAGAATTATTTGTCAAAAATCCTAGGTTAAAAGCAAGAAGTCGCAAGTTTATAAAGTTAGAAAGTTAATTTCTGGAGGCTAATTGCTAATAGCTGAAAGCTGATAGCTAAAAGATATTGACTTTTTATAAGCAAAGAGTTAAGTTGAGGTTAATAAAATAATCATGGAGGCATAAGATGAAAAAGAGCCTATCTTTTTTAGGACAAAAATTTATTACTGAATTATTGAATTTTTATTTGGGTGTTTATTTAAACATCGACGTAGAAGATTTGTTAAATGATTTCTCAGCAGAAGAAGCAAAAAAATTGCCTAAGCTTGCAGTTTGTTTAGTAGATGCTCAAGAAAAAGTTGTTTTACTTCATGTTATCAACGATCAAAAAGGAGACCACGAGCTTTTATCTAATCGGGCCTTGAACAGCGCTCGTCAGGCTGTAGTGACCGGGATCGATACTTTTTCTTTAGGTAAGGAGATAAAAAAGAAAATTAAAACAGAAAAATTATCTAAAGAAGATGTCCTTAAAAATATGGAATTATCCTGGGATTTAAATGATCCTGTTTGGGGTGGTTTTCCTATTTTTGAGGAAAATGAACTTGTAGGAGCGGTAGCTGTTGTTGGTGCAGAAGAAGAACATCGGTCAGGTATTAGAAATTTGATTGAAATGTTTTTTTAAATTTTAAAATCACAAAACCCGAGTAGTTTAAGTACTCGGGCTTTTTTATATGATACGAATTCATGATGCTAATATACTAATGGTACTAATGATACTAATCTGAAGGAGTTATTATATATATAATAGAAAAGAGTTTATTTTTGCTTAGCTAAATTTTTAATGCACTTAGTACAAATTTTAACTTTCTTGCCGTTTATTTTTTTAATTGGGAAATTAAATATTTTGCAATATCATTTGAAATATTATATTTAGATTTATCTTCATGCTGAGTTAGATTACATGCTGTATTAATTTCACTCAATACATACCCATCCTTTGTTAGAAATATGTCTACAAAAGCAATTTCTGACTCAAATATATCTGTGATATGTGTCGCGTAGGACAATAATTTTGGATCAGGATTTTTTTCATGTTGTATCTCTGGGTTTAAGCATACGCTTACTTTCCAACGATTAGAATTTGGTTTATCGTAAAATACTGCTTGATTGAGTGCTTTTCCGCCAATAACAATAATACGGTATATTTTAAGGTATTCAACGAATTGTTGCAAAATTATTTTTTCACCCGGGATTTGAGATAATTTTTTATCAATTTCTGTATCTCCAATAAAGGAACTAAAACATAATGCTCCCTGACCATTACTATTAATTGGTTTTAGAACAAATTTATGAAATGGTAGAGTATTGATAGATTTCTTTATCTCTTCTGGCGTACATTTTTTAGTTATAGGTAATACAATACCATGTTTATTGGCCCATTCATATGATTTGTATTTATCAGATGTTCTGTCCAGGACACTTGCTGAATTTATTAAATGATATCCTTTTTTTTCCAAATCAAAAGCCACTAGATTTGCATTTGGTCCAGCTGACCTATAATGCAATAGGGTTTTTGTAGTAAAACATTCGTGTATTTCTAAATAATTTTTAAGATCCTCCCATCTGGTAATTCCACATTCAACATTAAGATTTTTTATTTTTTCGGCAATACGTTCTGCATATTGTTGACCAGCTTTTGTCCTGATTATTACAATTTTTTTGTCCATAAAATAAATAT
>CAZXCJ010000030.1:0-13679 GCA_964639335.1 uncultured Gammaproteobacteria bacterium
AATCAAAAAACCGCTGGAATAAACCAACGGCTTAAAAAATCTTTAATCCTTGCCTCGCCGTAGCTTTCTTGGCCTCCGATTTATCCTCCGAAGATTTATCGGAGGAGGAAGATTTATCAAAGGAAGCAGCGAAGGTGGGCTTAATCCTTGCCTCGCCGTAGCTTTATGCGAAGGTGGGCTTACTTTCTTATCTTACCCTCAAACCCTCATAATCACTGTCTGGCAAATAGGTTGGATGTTCTTGGCTATCAAAACGTGGAGCTACCAAGCGATAAGAAACTGTAATCAACTGATCGCTATAAATTATTAATAAATCTTTTTCTGCCTCAATTTCATACCAAACATCTGCTCGACCCTGCGGTGTAAGCATAACGATTAAATTTTCCCACTCCAAACCAAAATCCGTAATTTCATTAAACAACCATAAATCTGAACCTTGTTCTTGTTTTGAAAAATCTATTTTATATTGATATAAATTTTCTTTTATTTTTTTATTGATATTTATTTTTCCTAAAACTTCTTCTTTTACTCCAATTGTAGAATGTCCATAAGTAGCATATCTTTCTTCGGCAATAACATAAATAGGGTCAATCGTACCAACATTTAATTTACCGGGGATATTAACGCTCATTTCTCCTTCTTGGGCACCCTCTATAACACTAAATAATAAATCTGCGCCATCATAAACCTCAAATTTTTCTGCTGGACTTGTAGTCCCGATACCGACATTACCATCGCTATCAATTGTCATTCGTGTAATGTCAGTACCTTGTGTGGTTGGTGTAGTAGATAAATATATTTTTTTATCAAGTGCTTCGTTTGCAATATAAAAATCTCTATTATCTCCCGAACCAGGGCCTATCCACGCATCTCTTGTATTATTACGAGTAAAAGTAATATACATACCATTGGGGTTACCACTGCTATCGTTTACGTAATGTCCTATATAGGTATCTGCTGTAATATCACTATTTGTGATCTTTAACATGTTACTACCACTACCAGAAATTTCCAACAATGTATCTGGATTCGTTGTCCCAATACCAACATTACCGGTATGATATATATCACCACCAAGTGTAGGATCTCCACTAACCCCTCCCCAATCGTCATCTCCACCAGTTTCGCCACCACCAATGTCAGCACTACAAATAATTTGGCCACTTGAATTAGTTGTAAGCTTGCCTGAATTGCCAAGAGTACTACAATTATAATTCAGGATGTGAATATTTCCACTGGTATCGATTACCATATAGTCATTGCTTGAGCTCGATCTAAATCTTAAATTATCATTACTATCATTCATTCCTAAAAACCATTTTTCAGCATTACTATCTCTATCCAACCTTAATCCAGTATATTTATTATCAGCATTATTATTTTCTATCCTAATCATTGCTGCATTACCACTATCACTAACATCTAAAGCATAACCTGGATTCGTTGTCCCAATCCCGACATTGCCTTGGTTATTAATAATAACTTGGGTTTCGTCATCTAATCGAAAATCAGCAATAGTCCCACTTTCTACATTGGCCATTAAAGCTGTACCAGAAACTGATAAAGCCTGCACGCCAACATACTCATCTGATTCTCCTACAACACCATAGCCAGCGTTATTAACTCCCCAAATCCCCTTTTCTCCAGAATAAGTTGCTCTACCCTTTATTGCTGATTGTTGAAGTTGCCCATCTTCTGTAAAAACTTCTAATTTTCCACTTGGAGACATGACTCCAATTCCTACGTTTCCTTGTTTAGCACTATAAAGATTAGAACCACTAATTGTCCAATCTCCATCGCTTTCTCCACCCCCTCCACCATCATATTCTTCCTCATTTTGATATAGATTCCCTGTAAAATTAATATCACCGCTCACATCTAGATTATAACCTGGATCAACTGTTCCAATTCCAATATAACCACTAGTATTCTCTACCATAAATCTTGGGCTGTCTAAACTATCTGAATCGCTAATAATAAAACTTCTATCTGTGCCATCTTCAATTTGAGCGTCCACGCCAAATGTATAATAAGTTTCTGACCTATCGTCAAGTAAAGTTATGGATGCATCTGCGGTATCATCTCCTACTCTATTTTCTATAAATAAACCAGGGCTCTCTGAATCGCCGTAGACTATGTGTAGAGGATAATTTGGATCATCTGTCCCAATACCGACATTGCCGGTAGCTCTGTAAATGTTGCCATCACCAGGAATTGTCCAATCATCATCAGGGCCAGTTTCACCACCAATATCAGCACTACAAATAATTTGGCCATTTACATCAGTTGTAAGTTTGCCTGAATTACCAAAAATACTACAATTATAACTTGGTATAGAAACATTTCCACTGGTATCGATTACCAATCTATCAATTGTAGGATTCATTATTTGAAATTTACCACCACTACTATTTGCTCTTAATACCCAATTTGAATCGCGTGAACCATTTATAGTTCCCGTAAAATTATATTCCAAATTAATATCTGTGCTTCCACTTCCTCCACTAGAATAAACATGTAATTTAGCATCAGGATCATCTGTTCCGATTCCAACCCTATCGCTGTTTGCATCAGCATATAATGTTGAACCCCCTACTTCAAGTAATTCGCCAATATGATATGCGTCTGTAACAACAGTTAAATCTCCGTCAATAATAACATCGCCGCCATCAATAATTGTTGATCCCACACCATCATCTACCTCAATCAAAGCGCCATCAATGGTTGTTATAGACGAACCATCAGTTACAACTATTTCACCCCCAACTATAGTAGTATCTTCAGTTCTTGCTGAACCCAAAGGATTAAATCTCACCTCTCCATCAAATCTACCAGCTAAACCATTTACTACTTCCGCTTTACCTGCAATAGCAATTCCTGATGCATCTTCTGCTACTCCATATATTCCTATTCCAGCGCCTGTTGTAGAAGCATGAATACCTATTCCATCTCCTGTGGAAGCATATATAGACGTACCTGATAAAGTAGCTGCCCTAATTGCTATGCCGTCAGATCTTGAACTACTTACATAAACAACTATCGGGTTTGTAGTATCAATCACTGAAATAGTGCTTTCAGCAAGATCAATATTTCCGTCATCAATATTTAAGGTTCCGTTATCTATAGTCAAATTTGAATCTTGAACCAAAATTCCACCACTGGCAGTTAATGTTCCGTCAATATTCAGTGTTCCGTCAATCTGTACTCCTTGTAAAAAATAAGCATCAGCTCCGGCAACGGCAAAAACATAACCTTGCTCTAATGAATCAACACTATTATCTCCAATTAATAAACCACCTTCCTTGTATTGATCAGTGCTTCCTTGATTCAAAGGTGGAGAAATATTGCCTCCAGGCGGATCTGTGCTTGGCTCTTCCCATGCTGCCTGAACAAAGCCAAAAAAAGCCAAGCTGAAAATTATTGCTAAACTAAATATAAATATTTTTTTCATATTTTTATATAATTAAAAATGTAAAATTGAAAATTACTAAAATACTTCCTTTCATTCAAAATTCAAAATTGATAATTGATAATTAATAAAATATTTCCTATAATTGAAAATTTAAAATTTAAAATTGACCTACTTATATTATACTAAAAAAATGCTTAATTGTAAAAACTTAAATCAAATGATATAATAAATCTAGTACCTTTCTGTGGAGCATTAAAGTGCTGGATAAAAAAATATTATGATAGAAGAAAAAAATAAAAAAAATTTAAAAATCTTATTCATTGTTTTTGTTATTGCTTTAGCCATAGAAATTATATTTGTTGTTTTGGTTATGAAAGAAAATAAAAGCGACGAAAACAAAAAATTAAATATTAATATTATAGAAAAAGAACAGCAACAAAATGAAACTAAGCTTGATCAAGAAAAAAATCCCGCAGATATTGAAGAAAAGGAAAGTCCAAACGAAATTAAAACAAAAACACCAGACAACAATCCTCGCACCAGACCATTGCCTTAATTTTTAAATTTAAATTTAAAAATCCGCTTAGTTTAACTTAACGGATTTTTTATTTAAAATCACATTTTATCTTTTTCCTTTTATCTATCCTCTAAATCTACTTTCTTAAAATTAACTTTCTGACCTAAAATCATTTCGGCCATTTTTTTAAAATTTTGATTTAAGTCCGTAACTAAATATTCTCTTTTCTTTCCAGAATGACTTGAGCTTGTCGAAAGTTTTTGCTCTAAAACCTTATTTATTTCAGGATGACGAGATAAATAATCTTTTAATTTTTTTGCAATAATTTTGGAAGAATCTAAAACCTGAACCCTCTGCCCCATTATTTTTTGAAATTCTTTGATTAAAAGCGGATAATGAGTACAACCTAAAATTAAAGTATCAATATTCTTATTTTTTAAATGCCAAAGATATTTTTTCAAAATCTTTTTGCTCTCTGGCTTTTTATGCCAGCTCTCTTCTATTAAGGGCACCAATAAAGGACAGGCCTGCTGAAAAATTTTTATATCTTTACTTATTTTTTTTAATTCTTTTTCATAAACTTTAGAATTAATTGTTGCTTTGGTGCCCACTACACCGATTCTTTTAGTTTGGCTAACTTGAATGGCTTCTTCTGCCAATGGATATACCGCCCCTAAAACATTTTTAATTTCATCTTTTAACTGAGGCAAACCCCGCACCATTTTTTTCTCCAAAAAGGTGCGGGGTAAATATTCTTGTTGAATTTTATGCAGGGCCTCAGCTGAAGCAGTATTGCAGGCAATAATAACTAATTTACAACCCCTTTGAAATAAAAAATCAACTGCTTTTTCTGTAAATTCATAAATTGCTTCTTGGCTCCGTCCGCCATAAGGAGAACGCAAACTATCCCCTAAATAAATATAGGAATAATCTGGTAAAATCTTTTTTATTTCCTTAAAGGCGATTAAACCGCCCAACCCGGAGTCAAAAATACCAATCATAAATAGTTATAAAGTTTATAAAGTTAAAAGTTGCAAGTAAAATAAAAACTAATTACTTCAATACGCTCAATACTTCCTTTTTTCTGTTTTCAATTTCCTCTTTATTCCGACATTCAATAGTCACTCGTAAAAGTGGCTCAGTATTAGATGGTCGAACATTAAACCACCAATCTGTAAATTCAACTGTAATTCCATCTATTTCATCTAAAATATTTTTTGTATAATGTGTTTTAATTTTTTCTAAGGCCTTTATTTTATTTTCTATTTCTAAATTAATGTCCTCGGCTTTATGCCAATTTTTATTTTCATCTATAAAATCTGAAATTTTAAAATCTGGCTCACTAATCGCCTCTAAGGCCATTAAAAAAGCAATAAATCCTGAATCCGCATAATAATTATCTTTAAAAGAAAAATGTGCTGAAACCTCTCCCCCCATAAATCCATCTTCTTTTTCCATATGCTCTCCCATATTAACATAGCCCACTTCAGAACGGATTGCGCGCCCCTTATTTTTAATGATAAATTCAGAAACATTTTTAGAACATATTAAATTATAAACAATTCCGGCTCCAGGATTTTTTTCCAAGGCCTGCTTAGCCAAAACTATCAATGTTTCATCTCCTTTTAAAAACCTGCCATTTTCATCAACTATAAATACTCTATCTGCATCAGCATCAAAAATAAAACCAATATCTGCTTTTTCCTTTTTAATTTTTTGAGATAGTTTATTATAAGCATTTTTTGTCAAAGGATTTGGACTACGATTAGGAAATGTCCCGTCTGGTTCAAAAAATAAAGGAATTAATTCTATTTGAGGAATTTTTTTTATAATTTGAGAAATCATAATTCCAGCCATGCCATTGCCGGCGTCTACAACTACTTTTAGTGGCTTAATCTTTTCTTTATTTACAAAAGAAAAAATATGTTTCAAATAATCTTCCCAAATATCTATTTGCTTTACTTGACCGTTTTCCAAATCTGGAAAATCTTTTTTTTCTGCCCTATGCTCCCAGAGCTGGACCCCTCTAATCCATTGCACTCCTCGAGAAACTAATTTATAACCGCCATATTCACCCGGATTATGTGAAGCTGTTACTATTACCCCTCCATCATAATTATATTTTCCTACTGCAAAATAAATGGAATCCACAGACATTAAACCAACATCATCAATCTGCACTCCTTTGGAAATTAAAGTGTTTTTCATTGCTTGGGCCAAAATTTCTGAAGAATTTCTAATGTCTTTAGCCAAAACTATTTTTAAATCCTCTGGATTTTTTCCAGTTCTTTTAGAAACTAATGACAAAAACAATAAAGCAATTTCTTGGGCATTTTCTTCATTCAGCTCGTCGGGATATATGCCCCGAATATCATATGATTTAAAAATTTGTTTTAATAAATTCATAATTGCTAATTTTTTATAAACTTAATTATCTCCCTATAAACCCTTTGTCCTTCTCGCTTATAAATTAAACTCTGTTCATTTTCTAATAAATTTTCTTGTTGAAAACCTATTTTTTTTATTTCATCAACAATTTCTAAATGATTTTCTCTTGCTTCGCCCGCGAAGCGAGGCGAGCTATTATTAAACATAAAAATTGGTAAAGTTATAATAACACATCCTTTGTTTTTTAAAAGGTCTTTAAACACTTTAAAAGAATCTAAATACAAATCTCTTAAACCGCTAATTTGTTCTTTAATAAAGCTAAAATCTTCATGGCCTCTTAATGGTTTTCCCAAATAGCCCTCAGAAACGATACAATCCACAGAATTTTTTTCTAGGCCTTCTAAAATCAAATTTTTAACATCTGCTTTAAAAATATAACTATCTGTATTTTTATTAAATCTTTCTTTATACCATTTTAAATTTTCTATTGAATCTTGAACAGCCTTTTCGGAAATATCCGAACCAATGATTTTCTCAAACCCCAATTCTTCAGCCATTAAAAGAATTGTCCCTGAACCACAAAATGGGTCTAATAAAACTTTTCGGCTCTGACTTAAATTTAACATTATTTTAGCTAATTTAGGAGGCGTCATTCCTGATTTAGAGTCAATCCGCGGTCGATCATAATCTAAAGCATTAAATCTAGTAAAATCTTGAACGGCTTTAGTTTTAAAAAAATAAATTTTACCTTTAGATTTTAAAACCTGCCACTCAATTCCTCTTTGAATTAAATGTTCTTTTTGCACAATAACTGCGGACAAAAAAGCTTCCCGTGAAGTTACAAATCTACTAGAGATACCTTCCTCTTTTAATTTTTTCTTTAAATTAATAGATGTTTTATTCAACAAATTATTAATTTTTTTATCTTTAGAATATTGGCTAAAGCCGAATTTAATTTTGCTTTCTAAATTACAATTCTCTTGGATATCTTTCCATAAAATATTTTCCATATCTGCAAAATTATCTAAATTTTCCGTTAAAAAACTAAACTCTCCTATTTTTTTAATTCCACCTAAATTTTTATTTAAATCTTCTATGTTTAATTCTTCTTTAATTTCTAAAATCAAAAAAATATCATTAGCATCAATTATCTGAAAACTAATTTTTTGCAAATTTAAAACAGATTCAATTTCTGCTTGAGATAATTTTGGTGAATGTCCTAAAATAAATGAGTATAAATTATTCATATTTAGCTCTATTAATCATAAAATCAATATTTTCATTACTATTAATTGTCTTAACCTCAATCTTAGGATGATCTCTTTTCCAAACCCTAAAAATTTCATCAGCGAAAGACTGACCAACCGTTTTTACATTTTTAAAATCTAAAATAATGACTTTAAATTTGTCCAATCCTACCAAAACTCGTCTAGCTTGAGATCGAGAAATATAATCAGTATCTACTTTATATAATTTTATATTAACTTCTGTTTTGTTAAATTCATAAAATTCCCCTGAATACTTGTCAAAAATATTTTTTATTCTCTTAATTGCATTTAAAGATATAACAAAAATAACTCGCGTACCTTTAAAATCTTTAATGTCATTAACAAAAACATCGTCAACAATATTATTAAATATTAATTTTTTATTAGAGCTTTCCAATACAAAATTATCAGCTATCCTAGATGTAAAAAATATTCCTTGGCCAGAATGACTATCTGGAGCTGTAGTTTGCTTCCCCTTTAATAAATCCTGAATTGCCTCCATTCTACTTTTTAAAGACCTTTTTTTCATAATATTATTAAACACACCAACTCCAAAATCAACAATATCAAATCTGATATTATCTAAATCTCTTTTTACTATAATTTCTACGTTTTTTGATCGTGAATGTTCAATGGCATTATTTAACATTTCTAAAAAAGCATATTCAACAATACGCTTTATATTGTTTTTAAGATTAAAAAATATTCCAGTTTCTCTTTTAATGTCTTCTAATACAATATCTTCGCTTAAATTAGAATTTTTTAAAAATTTATGAATTTTTAAAATCTTACTTTTGGCCTTTTGTAAATTTTTTTTATCAGCTAAAATATAGTGGGCTTTATTAGCCCTGCCAATTAAAATAATTTTACCTTTATTTCGCAATTCTCTTAAAAAACGATTTATATATTCTCGCGAAAAACCAGTAATTTTTATAATATCAGCAGTTTTGATTTGCCCATTTGCTTTAATTTTTTCTGATATTGTTTCTTTTAAATCCATGTTTTTAACTTAGTTGACAACTTTAATATATCATATCCGTAAAAAGTCGTCAACTCAGTTATCAACCATTGACTTAAAAAATATAAAGTATTAATCTAAAGACAAATAATATAAATAATTTTAAAAGGCCGCAAGAGCGGTTTTTTTTTATTTTTCTAGTAATTAGTCAATAGTTATTAGTCAATAGGAAATAGCACAAATAAACAAACCAATTATTAACCAAAAAAACATGATTAACAAAACAAAAAGTTATCGTGATTTAATTGTCTGGCAAAAAGCAATGGATTTAGTAAGTGAAGTTTATAAATTAACTTTTAAATTTTCAAAAACA
This sequence comes from uncultured Gammaproteobacteria bacterium, assembly GCA_964639335.1. GTDB lineage: Bacteria > Patescibacteriota > Patescibacteriia > UBA1558 > S5-K13 > JAIOTH01. The sequence continues at coordinate 8,917 of CAZXCJ010000030.1, forward strand.
GAAATTTACGGATTAACTTCTCAAATGAAGCGTTGTGCCATATCCGTTCCTTCAAATATTGCCGAGGGTAGAAGTAGAAAAAGTAGTTTAGATTACCGTCGATTTTTAATAATCGCCTATGGCTCTGGTGCTGAATTAGAAACTCAAATCGAAATCAGTAAAAAATTATATTCTAATAAAAACTTAAATTTCGCAATAATTGATGGCTTATTAAACGAAATAATGCGTATGTTAAATAAAATGATTAGAACAATAGAATAATCATTATCTATCGACTAACGCCTAATTACTAATAACTAACACCTAACCTTATGTCTTCTAAAATACTCTCTACTACCTCCTTGGGCCTAAATTCTTTTTTGGTTGAGGTAGAAGCCGATATTCAAAGAGCCTTGCCTAGATTTATTATAGTTGGATTAGCAAATACAGAAATTCAAGAAGCCAAGGAAAGGGTTAAGGCCGCCATAATGAATAGTGATTTAAAATATCCTCGCACCAATTTGGTGGTAAATTTAGCTCCGGCTGACTTGAAAAAAATAGGAAATCACTTTGACCTCCCTATTGCTTTGTCTATTTTACAAGATAAAGACACTATTCCATGTGATGGTGATATTTTTAAAGAATCTCTTTTTGTTGGGGAACTGGCTTTTAACGGAAATTTAAGGCCTATAAGCAATATTATTTCAATATGTTTATTTGTTAAAGAAAAAAAATTCAAAAACGTCTTTATACCTGAAGATAATTTAAAAGAGGCAAAAGCAATTTCAAATATCAACATATTTCCAGTAAAAAATTTAAATCAAATTGTTGATTACTTGAATAAAAAAACAGATATTAAATCTTATAAAAGCAGGGGCTTAAATAAAATAAATAATTTAACAAAATCTGATGATGAATATGATTTTTCTTTAATACGCGGGCAAGAACATGCCAAAAGAGCGTTGATTATTGCTGCAGCTGGTGGACATAATGCTGCCATGACAGGACCTCCGGGGTCTGGAAAGACATTATTAGCTCGCTCTTTACCAAGTATATTGCCTGATTTAACAGATAAAGAAATTTTAGAGGTTAGTAGAATATATTCTTCTATTGGATTATTAAATAAAGAAAACCCTCTTATTACAAAAAGGCCTTTCCGTTCTCCGCATCACTCTTCTTCTTTAGTTTCATTAGTCGGTGGAGGCTCAATCCCAAGGCCAGGTGAAATTTCATTGTCCCACCGTGGAATATTATTTATGGATGAATTGCCTGAATTTTCTAAAAAAAGCTTAGAAGCATTAAGGCAACCACTTGAAGACGGAAAAATAATAATTGCCAGAGCGCAAATGACTTTACAATTTCCCTCCAGCTTTATCTTAATCACTGCCCAAAATCCATGCCCCTGTGGCTATTATGGAGATTTAAATAAAGAATGCACATGTTCTCCTTTACAAATTAAAAATTATCAACAAAAAATTTCTGGACCTCTTTTAGACAGAATTGATATTCATTTAATGGTTGGCCGGGTAAAATATAAAGAATTGGAAAAGCAAACAAATGCCGAATCATCACAAAATATAAAAAATAGAATATACAATGCCAGAAAAATTCAAAACATCCGCTTTAAAAATGAAAATATCTTTGTAAATTCTGAAATGAATTTAAAATTAATAAAAAAATACTGTAGGATCCCCGAATCAGCCAAACAATTATTAAAACAAGCCGTGCAAACATATAATTTATCTGCCCGGGCCTATTTTAGGCTATTAAAAACAGCCCGAACAATTGCTGACCTAGAAAATACTCCCAATATCAAAACAGAACATATTGCCGAGGCCTTGCAGTATAGAAAGATGGAATAAAACACGAATGCCGATATTTTATAATATCCATGTAGAGACGCAATGCATTGCGTCTCTACGATTCAATAATATGTTATAATACTTTTATGTACATACTCTCTTGGAACATTAATGGCATTCGTGCTGTTATTAAAAAAAGATTTCTGGATTTTTTAAAAAAAGAAAGACCTGATATTTTATGCTTGCAAGAAATTAAGATTGATGACACTGCTCGCAAAAACTTTTCCGCCAAAGGCGGACCAGCCTCTGGCTGGGATTTTCCTGGCTATGAAGAATTTTGGAATTCTGCTGAACGCAAAGGTTATAGCGGCACTATGATTTTAATTAAAAATTCCATCTTAAAAAAAGTAATTTCTAAAAAAATTTACCCAAACAACGAGGGTCGAATTCAAATTTTAGAACTAGAACAATTCTTTCTAATTAATGCTTATTTTCCAAATTCCAACCGAGAATTATCCCGCCTTCCTTATAAAATGGAATTTAATAAAAAATTATTGAAATATACTAAAAAACTTGAAAAGAAAAAACCAGTTGTAATCACTGGCGATTTTAATGTTGCCCATCAAGAAATTGATCTTGCTAGACCAAAAGACAATATTGGCAACGCATGTTTTACATATGAAGAAAGAAAGTCAATGGATAAATATTTAAATTCTGGGTTAATTGATACTTTTCGATATTTACATCCGAATAAAATTCAATACACCTGGTGGTCTTATAGAGTTAATGCCAGACAAAGAAATATTGGTTGGCGCTTAGATTATTTCTGTGTTTCCAAAAAACTTATTAAAAATATTAAAGATTCTTATATGCTAGATGGGGTCATGGGCTCAGACCATTGCCCAATTGGAATTAATATTAAATAATAAATATATAACTATTAATTTATAACATTATGAAAAAAAAAATTTATTTACTTGGATTTATATTATTTATCCTTTTAAACATCTCTTTTTACTCTACTATTAAAAGTGAAAGTAATACAATAGAAACGTTTGCTTTAAACCATAATACAAAAAAATGTTGTGTATTTGACAATAATGCTTATACAGAAATACCATCCGGTTGGGAAAAATACCCCTTTGATTCCGAAAATTTTTTTTATGAAATCGACACTTCTTTTGGCTCATGCCGTTTTGAAAAATATTCAGATTACACTGAAACCAATTGGAAAAAATGTTGTGAACAGCTTAATCTTGAATTTGTGGAATATAATAATTTTAACAAAGAATTTCTGTCAATATTAAAAAATGATTTTTCTTGCAAAGAGTATGAAAAAAATTTTGAGAGTGATATAGCCATAGATAGCAATAATGCAAAATGTACTTTACTATCTTGTTATATGGGTAATGTTGGCAAATTTAAAAAATATAACAATGGGCTAGAAATATATAGTGCTCAACAACAAATCCCCACCATAATACTTGAAACAAAGGCTGGTGAATGCCATTTTAACATTTATAAACCACAAGAATGTTGTAAACAGCTAGGATATACTTATATTGACAAAAATTTTAGTGAGAAAAAAGATTTTTTGAATAATTGGCATTTTTTTCTTAAACCTATTTATTTAGTTATAATATTGTTATTTCTAACTTTTGTAATAATAAAATATATAAATCATTAAAAAATATCAAAAACTCTTATATTTTAAATAAAGTAATGGGCTCTGACCATTGCCCAATTGGAATAAATATATGAAACTCGGTTCTGGAATTCAAAAACCGAGTTTCAGATTTACTAACTTATGAATAAACACGAGAGGTTAATTGTTCAACCTATACCAAAACTAATTAAAAACATTGCAATTCCGGCTAGTATCGGTTTCTTTTTTAATACCATGTATAACGTAGTGGATACTTACTATGGTGGCTTGCAATCCACTCAAGCCCTAGCTGCACTTTCTCTTTCTTTTCCCATTTTCTTCATAATCCTGGCTCTGGGTTCTGGTATTTCTCGCGGAGCTACTGTCTTGATAGCTAATTCTTTAGGGGCTGGAGACAAAAATAAAGCTGAAAAATATGGTTGCCAAGCTCTTTCTTTTTCCATAGTTTTTTCTATTTTCTTAACTGCTGCGGGATTAATTTTTGCCCCAGCTTTATTTAAAATACTAGGAGCCCAAGGAGAATATTTAAAAATTGCTTTAAGTTATGCTGATGTCATTTTTTACGGAGCAGTATTCTTTTTATTAACTCATTCTTTAAATGGAATCTTAATTGCCGAGGGTGATACTAAAACTTTTCGTAATTTATTAATTCTTGGTTTTTTTCTTAATCTAATCTTTGATCCTTGGTTTATGTTTGGCGGCTTAGGTTTGCCGGCCATGGGCCTGGCTGGAGTGGCTTGGGCAACAGTTGTTATTCAAGCTATTCTTTGTATTTTATTATTTAGAAAAATAATGTCTCGGGAGCCTTTTAAACATCTCCATATTAAACACTTAATTCCCAATAAGAAATATTATTTAGATATTATTAAACAAGGACTACCAGCCAGTTTAAATATGATGAGTATTGCTGTTGGCATCTTTATTATTACCTATTTTATCAGTTCTTTTGGGAAATCAGCTGTCGCTGCCTATGGTATTGCTACCCGTATTGAACAAATTGCCATTCTGCCATCCATTGGTTTAAATATGGCGGTTATGGCTTTAATTGGAAACAATAATGGAGCCAAAAAATTTAATCGAGTAAAAGAAACTTTCTCCAAAGGACTAAAGTATGGAATATTATTAACCTTGATTGGTATGGTCTTGGTTTTTATATTCTCTAAAACCTTAATGAATCTCTTTAGCGCGGACATAGAAGTAATTCAAATTGGCTTTACTTATTTAAGAATTTCTATCTTAATGTATTTAACTTATATCATCTTAAATATTTGTATTGCTACTTTACAAGGATTAAAAAAACCACTCTTTGCTTTGTG
>CAZXCJ010000031.1:0-13300 GCA_964639335.1 uncultured Gammaproteobacteria bacterium
AAAATTATTTCAACCTGTTAAATAGTATCGTGAAACGATAATTTAACAGGTTTAATAGGGTGAAATTTTATAAGAATTTAGTACTTACTAAGTATAATATTATCCGATATTTTTATACTTGTCAAGTTAAATAATCTACAATTTAATTAATCATTTTATAATTTGGTTTAAACATGTTTGATATAAACTATTTCCAACGCCTATTCCCCATTAATTTTTTACAAAAATTGGTGAGGGGTAAACTTCAGGCATATATTTTTTATTTTTAATTGATAAATTTAAATAAAATACAACTATTTAGCTTCACAAATCGTTTTTCCCTGAGAATCTTGTCCTATAGAACATTCTGGTATATCTCTGCAAACCAAATATTTACAAGCCGCCTCATCAACATCAACGCCACTACCATATAATTCTAATCCTGGACAAACTTCTTCGGCATTCCCATTATGTTTTTCTAAAATTGTATAAAATGCTTTCTTCGCTTTTTCATAATAACTCTGATCACAAAAACCAACATTATCATAAGGATCTGTCATGCTGGAACTATAAGTCTGCCAATGAATACATTCCCCCTCTATTTTATTATAATAGGTTACTAAATTATTAATTCTTCCAATGCCTAATTCACCATCATTTTCAAAAGCTTCACTACAAGCAGTATATATGCCCCTACATTGTTTTTCGTAACATATAGCGTGAACACCATCTTTACTACAATCTAAACCATCACAAGTAAAATCAGTTTTTTTTCCCTTACCATCTAAAATATTTGCCTTGTGATTACATTCTAAATCACTCCCTATTATATCTTGACCATTATACGACACATATTGATCCGGCTTACAATGTGTATCCATAGCAGTTATTGGTACTAAATTGCTTAAATCTTGGATTTTCACTAAATCAGGATTAATTATATTTAATAACATAAAAGAGCTTAAAGCCAAGACCAAACCAATAATAGCGCCAGTAATTCTTTCTTTGGCTTCCCCAATTTTACTTTGATTTCCGGCGGCAGTTACCCATTGAAAACCAGCAATCATAATTACTATTACTGCTAAAATACCGGCCAACCAGACAATATAATTATAAAAACCATTGATAAAATTGCCTAATAAGGCTCCATTTATTGTGCCCCCTGTAAAACCAGGAATAGGTACTTCTGGATCAAATTCTTGAGTTTCAGTCCATACCTCAGCTGTTCCAGTAATATCAGTAATATTGGGTTTTGATTCCCATCCACTAATAGCAGAACATGTATTTATTCCTATTAAAAAAATAAAACAAAAGGTTAGTAAAAATAAAATTTTTGTTTTTGAAAATTTATTAATTATTTTTTTCATATTCTATATCTTTATAATTAGATAATTAAAAAGAAGTGCCATAACCTCCCCTTGGTCCTCCTCTACAAGTACCGTGAACACAAGTAAAACCAAGCCAAAAATCACAATATGATCCTTTACAAAATTCTTTTGTTCCTTTATATATATAATATTCTCCACAATTTGTTGCCTTCTCCATATCACTATTATCTACTATAAAAGAAATACCAGACATACCAACAACTTCATCACCGTCCTGACAATATGGATCATCAACTATTGGCTTAATTAAATCACTCAAATCCTGTATCTTTACTAAGTCAGGATTAATTATATTTAATAACATATAAGAGCTTAAAGCCAAGACCAAACCAATAATAGCGCCAGTAATTCTTTCCTTGGCTTCTCCTATTTTACTTTGATTTCCAGCAGCAGTCACCCATTGAAAACCAGCTATCATAATTACTATTACTGCCAAAATACCAGCCAACCAGACAATATAATTATAAAATTTATTAATAACCTTACCCAATAAAGCTCCGTCAACATCCAATTCTTTATCTGTGCCAAATCCAGGAATTGCAACCTCTGGAGTAAATTTTAACTTTTGGGCAGAATTTTCAGTAGCTGCGGGAGTTGTAGTAGCACCTAAACATATATTTATTCCTATTAAAAAAATAAAACAAAAGGTTAGTAAAAATAAAATTTTGGATTTTGGTATTTTCATCACTTTATATAATTTTTTACTTACTTTATATAACTTTGTATAACACTCTCTATATTTTCCAAACTAATATCTTGCTCAAATTTACTTTGATTAATAAAAATTGTTGGAACCTTTTCTATGTCAAAATAATAGGCCTCTTGCATATTATATTCTATGTCTATTAAATATCTTTGGGCTTGATAGCATTCTAAAAAATTTTCTAAATCCATTCCTAATTCTAAAGCTATTTGCTGATACAATTCTAATGATAAATCGTTTTGATTCTCTAATAATTTTCCGTTATACTCCCAATATTTGTTTTGCTCTCCAGCGCAACGCGCTGCTAAAGCTGAACTCTTAGCAAAAAAATTTATAGATAAAGGCAAGTCCTTCCAAACTAAATTAATTTTATTTGGATATTTTTCATATAATTGATTTAAAACTTCCATGGCTAATTTGCTCTTTCTTTCCTCATAATCTGCAAAAATATAAATACTTATAAAGGCCTCATTAGAGCCCTTTATTGGATCATTTATTAGCGGAGCTAAAACATATTCTTCTCCCTCACTGGATATTTCAATAGGATTGGCTTTTTTGCTCCAAATATTAATATTAGAACCCAAATTATAAGCAAAAAACGCAACAATGATTAATACAAAAATCATCATAGATAAAGATAAAATTTTGTCTTTTTGTTTGGGCATAACTATTAATTTATAAATCTAAATCATAAACATAACCATTAGAATCAGTATAATATATTTTTTCATCTCCTTTATTTAAAAATATTTGGTCAATAGATACGCGAGTGCCATTTACCACTGGTTCAGCCACTCTTTCTTTATGACCAGTAGAAACATTAATTTTATAAATAGAATAAGGCAATTCATCAGCAAATTCTGGATACCAGCCACTGCCTGTAGGTAAATAGTCCGGTACAGCACAATAAACTAAATCATCATTAGTATTACTAAAACTACATTTATCAACCCATGTATTTAAACCAATATACCGCTTGCCCCCTCCCAATTCATCGGTTTTTCCAGTGGCGACCCATAAAACAGGATTAAAATCCGTTTTAGCACTAAAAACATTATATAAAAGTTTTTTACCAGAAGGATTCCAAACACCCTCAAATCCAGTACCGTCAACTGTTAAAGAATGAATATTTTTACCGTATTCATTAATAAAAAATATTTCCTGCCGAATTCCATCAATTTGCTCTCTATAAGTAGCTAAAATCTCACTATCTGGACTCCAAACATTAGCTACATCATCGGCCTTATCGCCCATGGGCTCTACAAATTTAAAATTGGCTCCATTAGGGTCAGAACTAATAACATAATTATCATCGCTATAATCCCCTATCCATTTAGAAGATAATTTGTTGCCATTATAAGAAAAAGAAAAATCCTTCATTTGTTTTGGCAAAGTAGCTAATTGCTTGTCTTTATCAAAATCATATAAAACTTTAGTTTCGTCTGGATATTCTAAAATGCCCTGATTTTTGGTAGGCGACCACGTTACATTTTGCACAGCATAAAATTTTCTATTTGATAATTTTGTTAGCTCTCCTCCAGCAGTTAATTTATAAAAGCTTTGTTGAGCAGAATCATAATAAAGCATTTGATTATTGCTGGCTCTAAAATTTCCAGCGCTTACTCTATTAGAAATTACTTGTTCTGAATAAGTTAAACCGCCATTGGCTGTTTCTGCTATTGCTTGTTCTAAAATTTTTACATCTTTAGCTTTTGGAAAATCACTGCTTGCTAAATCTGGAACTTCTAATTCTTGCTCATCTATTATTCTAGCCCCCCCCTCATCTATAGACGGCAGGGTTCCAGCTTGTTCTGGAACATTATTAATAACAGGTGGAGGAGGAGATTTAAAAAAGACCGTATAAATTAAAAAAGCCAAACCTATGCTTACTAGGATAAAAAGGATAATTAAAGCTATTTTTTTAAACATATATTTAAATAATTAAAATGACTTTATAAAATTAATTTAACGCTTAATTTAGGAACTAAGACCTAAAAGTTTAATACCTAATTCTATAACTAATTTTACTGCCGTAAGCAGTGCACCAACTGGATTAGATAAGGCCTTAGAAATAATAACAATAAAAACACATATAATAAAAATAATAAAACATTCTACTGCAGTAGCCCCTAAAAAAGCCATGATTGCCAATATACTTGTTTTATCCTCTCCTTTGACAACTTTCTCTCTAACAGACGGGTCTGAAAGGGAAACAAAAGCAACTATATTTTTTTCAAATTTTAAATATTTTAAAACAAATAAAAACAATAAACCAAAATAAGTCAGAGTCCAAGAAGAAAAATAATGCAACCAACATTGTCTATAAAACTCAAAACTTAATAATTTAATTGCTTTATTGGTCGCTTCTTTTTTTACACCGCTCGCCCTATCTTTTCTATTTTTTTCTCTGGCTTGTTTTTTAAATTTCTTCCATTCCTGAATGGTTTTAAATTTTTTCTTTTTATCTTCGTCTTTATCCTTACCTTCACCTTCCAATTCTTTTTGTTTATTCATCCTGTCCGATCTTAATTGGCCATGGGGTCCTAATTCTGGTTTTTCTGGCTCTCCTTTTTTATCTCCTGTTTTCGGTTCTTCTGTTCCTTCGTCCTCAGGTTCTTTAGTTTTTCCGTCCTTCTGTTCTTCTTTATTTCTCATTTCTGGCCGTTTGTTCATTTCTCCTCTCTCAGACAAACCATCTTGTTTATCATCTTTTTCACCTTTTTCATCCCCCATTCCTTCATCCTTTGGTTCCGACTTCGCCAAGGATTCCTCCTTCGCATTCGCTCCGGAGGACAGGTCGTCGGATAAATCTTCTGTTCCTTCGTCTTTCTGTTTATCTGTTTCGGGTTCTTCAATGTTTTCTCCTGCCTCACTAATTTTAGAAAGATTATCACTTTCTTTATTGACTTTTCCCTCTATTTTTATTTTTAAATTAACTTCTTTTTTATCATCACCCTTAACAGCTAAAGGAATTACTAATTCTTTTTCTTCTCCTGGTTTTAAATCAACTTCTTTTTTATCATCAGCCATAATATTTACAATTTACTAAAATCTTATTCCCAATCAGCATCATTTACCAACCACTCGTCTTTATAAACCAAAAATAAATTTAAAACCTGATAATAAATTGTTTCTGTATTATCTAAGACCTGCTTTCTTTGAGTATTTACTTTAACAGAAGCAGAATCTACTGTAGATTCCAAAATCTGCACATTTAAAACCTTGGTATTTATGCCATAATAAACACTATTATCATTTAATTTTTCATTATTAGCAATAAAATTATCCAAAACTAACTCCATATTTCCAGTCATATATATTTTAGAGGACTTGAAATTATTATTCTGATTATGATTAGACCAAGAGCCATATCTTTCTGTAAAATTACGAGCTACTGATTCTATATCTAATTCTAATTGTGTCTCCTGCCTTTCTAAAGGTTTTAAATTTTCTTTTTGTACTTCTTGATTCTCCTTGACATCATTAATAGGCGGCCCTGGCGAATCTTCTTGATTATTAAAAACTTCCTGACCCTTATTTAATGTAAAAACATAACTTAAAAAAACAATTAAAGCCACAATTACAAAAACTATCATTAAAGTTTTAATCTGCTTTTTGGTCATTTGAAAATCCATATTTATATTTTTTAATAATCATTTATTGAACAACCTCTTCCTGGCCCTGAGATTTATTAAATTCTCTTTTAGCTTCTTCTATTTCTAAAAGCTGTTTAGGGTCAGAAGTAATTAATTGGTCCTCTGTATAAGAGGCCTCAACTTGAATAGCCACATGCTTGTCACCAGCAAAAAATATTCCCTGGCCAACCCGACCCTGTAAAAGTAAATATTTTTCCTCATCAGTCAGCATAAAGGTCTTTTTAATTACATCAATAGCTGCTGGTGATTGTCTTAATAATAATTGCATAGCCGAGTTAGTAACAATAGCTTGTCCATAGGGCGAGTTTAAAAAATCATTAACATCTTGAGTAATAGTAGTAACCCCTAAATAATATTTTCGGCATCTTTTGACTAGAGCATAAATAAATTTAGCACTATCCTCGTGTTGCATTAACCACCAGGCCTCATCAATTACTAAAATTCTTTTTTTCATTTCAGAACGAACTAAATTCCAAATATAATTAACAATAGTATAAATGGCAATGGGCCTTAATTCATCTTCTAAGTCCCGGACGCTAAACACTATTAAATTATTTGTGGTATCTACATTAGTGGGGCTATTAAATAGTCCGGAAAAAGTACCTTCTGTATATTTTTTAACTCTTTGAGCCAAACTATCACCACCCTCCATACTAGACAAAACTTCTTCAAAATCTTTCATTAAAGGCGGATCTATCTTCTCTAAATCTGCATTAGCTGTAATGTCTTTTTTTTCATAAGTTTCTAATAATGCCCTATCTACCAACGAATCCTCTAAATGCGACAATTTACCAACCATCAAACGAACTAAGCCCTTTAAAGTAATAATGGCACTTCTGATAATATCTGCTGCTTTAACATCTTTAGAAATGGCCATGGGTAAATCAAAAGGATTTAATTTGCTATCTGAATTTAGAGAAAGATTAATATATGTTCCCCCAACAGCATCAGACAAGTGTTCGTATTCCTTTTCCGGGTCAATAATTATAACATTAGTCCCCATCATTAAGCTTCTTAAAACTTCTAATTTAATAGCATAAGATTTCCCCGCACCAGAAGTAGCAAAAACAACTGCATTGGCATTTAGGAGAGAAAATCTATCAAATAAAATCAAAGAATTATTGTGCCTATTTATGCCATATAAAATACCATCATTGCTGGTTAATTCTGAAGAGATAAAAGGAAAAGAAGCAGATGCCGGAGAAGAATTCATATTATTTACTATATAAAGTTCATCATTGCCCATGGGCAAAGTAGAATTAAATCCATTTTTCTGAGTAAATAAAGCCCTTTTAGTAAAAATTAATTTAGAACCAAATATATTTTCAATAATTTCTACTTTTTTTTCTAAATCCTCTTCATTGTCAGCATAAATAGTTATATATAAAGCAAAGTGAAAAAACCTTTCTACTCCCTGAGTTAGACCGTCTCTTAAAGATTCAATATCTTGTAAAGCTGTTTGGCGCTGCGGATCTCTAGGAGCGCCCTTTTCCTGGTCAGCACTTAACTGGGCCTCTAAAGAACCAACTTTATTTCTTAATTTTTTTAAAATCTTTTCTGAAGGAATTGGATAATAATACATTGCAATATCCAAGGGTATAGAATAATTTATTACTGGAGCAAACCAGCCAATACTAAGATAACGAGGATAAGTAATAACATATAGAGTACTGACATACTTACTACCCAATCTTAAAAAATTACTATCCACTTTAAAAGCCGAGGGGGCAATTAAATCTTTAATAGAAATTCGTCCTCTTCTATAAACTTTTTCTGCTTCCAAAAGCTTCATTTTATCTTCGTCTTTTAATTCTTCTTTTTTGATTTTTTTAGAATTCTGCGAAGATTTTTGCTGGATTGATTCTTTAATTTGTTTTTGTTTAAACATATTTGTATTAAATTCTAATTAGAAATTAGTTTCTCGAAAATAGAAATTCGTAATTGAAATTTGATATTAGAAATTCATTAACTAATTTCGAATTTCAATTTTCTATTACTATTATCAAATTTCTACTTCACCCTGAACCGATAACTGGTTCAGGGTAAACGATTTTCAAATCTATATTATTCATCAATTTTAATTTTTTCTACATCTTTTATTTTTTCTCTTTTGGAAATTTCTGGATTATAAGAATTATAATAAAGTTCTATTAAACTAGCGGTGTCTAAAACTGTTGATTTTAAACTCATCCCCTCCAAACCACCCTGGATATGGCCGACTCTTCTAAATAACTGATCTTTATACTCATCGTATTCTTTCTTTTTTAATTTCAAAGTTTGGGTTGGTGAAAAAAAGTTTGTTAGCCTATCAAAAAATCCCTTTTTCTTATCGCTTAAAGCAGAATAAGGAACAATAACATAAAATTTCTTAGTCATAATTGACTGGAGCTCCAAAAGCTCTTTTACAAACTGAGTATAATCCAATGTTTGCATTCTCAAAAGTTCATTGGTCTGTTGTTTGGATAAATTTTCTAATTTTTGTAAATAATCATCAATATCTAAATTTCTAGATTGAATTACTATCTGTAAAGGATAATCAATGGAATTTAAGAATGAATAAAAACTAGAGATTATTCCTTCTTGTTCATCTTGATTTTTTAAAGCAAAATTAATTGAAGATACCATTAAAACAGACCGCACTGTTCCATTTTTTAAAATAACCATATTATCCTTAATATCCGCAATCTCTAAAAAAGATTGGGTTGAAGATTTTGTATTGGTCTTTTTATTATTCATCCCGTTAGATAATTATTTGTTTTAAATATTTCTATTAAATTTTTTATAATGTATTCCCATTAATTTATAAAAAAATTGGAGGCGGCGCATTTATAAATTAGGTGAAAAATTAATATCTTTTTCTTTTAACTCTGCTAAACCACTTTCTCCCGTATAAACACCCCCAGTATCAACAATTAAAGAAAGCTCTGTTAGACGAGAAACTGGCAATCTTTTAGGATAAAATTTATACTCCTCTTTTTTAGATTTTACTGGCTTTATTTCTGTTTTTTTACTAACATTTTCTTCTTTTTTCCAAATAGATATTTTTTTAGTTTTAAAAACAAAATCTAAAAAATCCAATAAAAAAAAGTGAAAATTTTTACCATTTACTTTTACAAACGCCATTACAATGGTCAATCCGGCAATTATAAACAATTCAAATAAAAATAAAGAAAAATCAGAAAGTTTATACGACATAAATATTAAAAGCCCTCCGATTGTACAAATTATAAATTGTCTAACCGTGACTGGACCAAATATTTTGTCCTCTACTTCTATAAATTGTGGGACTAAAAATCTATTCATCCCGTTAGATATTATTTGTTATTTTAAATTGAAATTTTTCATTATATCCCTGTTAGATTTTATTCTTCAATATTTATATTAAATTATCTAACGGGATTCATATTAAAATCTTAGCTTTTTATTTAAATCTGTAATAGCACTAAATTCTTCTTTACTTAAAACCTTGTCTTTGGCTAGAGTTCTTTTTTCAACAATTTTATCAATAGAAATATCATTTTCCATGCTTTCTCTGCCCATAGATAAATAAATTTGATAAATCTCACTTTGACGCCAATTATTAATTGCTGCAGCTTTTTTCAAATAGGAATCTTTTTCCAGGGCATCTATCTTATCAATAATTTTTTGAATAGCTTCTAAAGGATTTCTAGAAATCTTTCTAAAAGTATTTAAAGTAATTTCCGACAATTCTTCTACCGGGCCAATCACCTTGCCCTTTTTTCTGACATCTAAAATTTTAGGTTTATTATTAATTTTATTATTAACAGTATAATACCTTTGCATTGTTGGAATATAAGAATCTCTTTTTTCTATTTTAATAGCTTGACGGGGATCTTTATTAGCTAAATTTTCAACTTGACCAATATTTTTACTTATTTCTTTTTTTTCCTTTATATCATTAATAATTACTCCCCCAACTTGATCGATTTTTTCTTGAATATTTGTCAATAAATCAATTAATTTCCGAGATAGGTCTGGACTTAAATTTAATCCCGAATTATCTATAGAATTCTGAAAAAAACTCAAAACATCAATTTTTGTCCTAGTATGTTTTAAAAAGGATAGTATTATATTTTTAAATCTGCTTTCTAATTGCGGAGCTAGATTTAAATTATAATTATTAGAAATCTTTTCTACTATTTTGCTTAAACTATACTTTTTAGCATCCTCTATTTCTATTTTTTTTATTTTTTTCCTTTCTTGCTCAATATCATTCTCATCTCCTAAATCAAAATAAAAAGCTGACTTTTTGTTCCAAACCATGGGAGGAGGTGGCTCTAGTTGTAATTCTTCTTTACCAGTATCTAATAAAGTTCTAATTTGAGATTTTGTCTTTTCTTCTTGGGATAATTTTTTTAATTCTAAATCTGACAAATTTCCATGAGAAAATACCTTAAAATTATTATTTTTTTTTATGATAATATCATCGTTGATATCCGAAAAATTACCAAGATTTTGCTTATTCTTTTTGTCTAGCATGGATTAGTTGAAAGTTTACCCTGTGAAATAGTATCGCTTCGCGATAATTTCACGGGGTGAAAAGTTTAAAGTTAAAAACAGGCATAAAATAAACAAATTAACTTTATACTTTATAAACTTTATATGTTTTTAACTAATTAAATTATAACATATTTTTGGGTTTAAATTAATCCCTCACCCAGCCCTTCGCGAAGGGCTGGGTGAGGGGATAAAAAAACATCTAGATTCCTCTTGATGTCATGAAAATGAAAAATTAGAATTGTATTAAAAATAATTCGTACAGACACAACCCGCCTGCCCGTCCTCCGCAGAAGCTCTGCTTCGGAGGATGGACGCGTAGCCGGAGCTACGCTTCGGCGAAGGCAGGAATTTTGCGTCTCTACATTTTTCTGGAAACACTAACTAAATCATTCCCGCTTTCTGACAATTCCAATTTTTCTATTTTAAAATCTGTTTGCAACAACAGTTTTTTTAATTCTGGAGCTTTAAAGCTGTGATAAAACCTTTTAGCTAAAATTTGGCCATCATTATTTTTATAAGGAACCATAAAATTCCCTTGACCTTTAAAAATATTACGATACTTTAAATATTTTTTTTGCCATAAATTCCAATTAGTCATTAATAAATATCCACCTGGTTTTAACCAAGAATAAATATTTTTTAAAAATTCTTTTCTTTGTTTTAAATTTTTAAGATGATGAAAGGTGGCAATACATAAAATAACATCAAAACTATTTCGTTGAAAATCTAAATTTAAAATATCTCCAACTATAAATTCAGCTCTTTTGATTTTACCTCTCTGCTCTTTTTTGGCATAATTAAGTTGTTTCTCGGAAATATCTACAAAAACACAATCTAATTCAAAATTTTTTAAAATTCTAATCATTCGGCCCGAACCACAGCCCAAATCTAAAACAGATTGACTATCTTGAAAATATTTACTAAACTCTAATAATTCGACCTGTAAATATTTTTTTCTAGTCAAGCTAAAATGATCAGCTACTGCATCATAAGCCTGTTTAATGTCTTTGTTATTCATAATACACTATACTTAATACTTTATACATTATACATGAATTCATTATACCAAAAAATCGTTCAAGAACTAATTAAAAAATCCTATAAAAATAGGAACGACTTTGAATTGACTAAAAAGAGATTATGTGGAAAAAACAAAATAAAACCAGTCAAGAATTCTGTTTTAATAAATGCTTACCAAAAATTACTTAAAAATAATAAAATTAAACGAAATCTAAATTTTGAAAAATTAACTATTGCCCGAGCCACTCGTACAATTTCCGGAGTAACTCCAGTAACTGTTTTAACAAAGCCCTATCAATGTCCCGGCACGTGTATTTATTGTCCTCATGAAACAAATATGCCAGTTAGTTATTTATCTAATGAACCAGCAGCTCAACGAGCTAAAGGTTTAAATTTTAACCCTTATAAACAAGTCCAATACCGAATTAAAGCCCTAGAAACCAATGGTCATATAGTTGATAAAATTGAACTTTTAGTTTTAGGTGGATCTTGGAACGCTTATGCTCGTAATTATCAAAATAATTTTATTGCTCGTTGTTTTCAGGGAGCTAATGATTATGGAAATAAAAGAACTAAAAAATTAAAAATTTACCCGACGAAGCCTTGGCGAAGTCGGGACAAAAAAACAAGTTTAGAAAAAGAATTAAAACGGAATGAAAAAACAAAATATAGAATTATTGGCGAAACTTTAGAAACTCGACCAGATTTATTAAATCAAAAAGAAATTATTGCTATGCGAGAACAAGCCTGTACTCGAATTCAACTTGGTGTTCAGCATACTAGCGATCAAATTCTAAAAAAAGTTAAAAGAGGCCATGGACAAAAAGAAATTATTGAAGCTACTAAATTATGCAAACAAACCGGAATTAAAGTAGATTATCATTTAATGCCTGATTTGCCTTTTTCTACTCCAGCTAAAGATTTACAAATGTTTAAAAAAGTTTTTTCTGACTCCAATTATCAGCCCGACCAAATAAAAATTTATCCTTGCGTAGTTACTAGAGAAGCCAAACCGCTGTATAAATTATTTAAAGAAAAAAAATATTATCCTTACACTAAAAAACAACTTCTAAATTTATTAGTAAAAATAAAAATTCAAACTATTCCCTATTATGTCCGTATTAATAGATTAATTAGAGACATTCCCAAAGAATCCATTGTAGGTGGTAACAATATTACTAATCTTAGACAAATTATTCATAAAGAATTAGAAAAAAAGAATTTAAGATGTAAATGCATTCGTTGTCGAGAAATAAAAAATCAGGAAATTAAATTATCAGATGCTAAATTATTTATTCAAAAATATAAGGCCTCTAATGGTATAGAATATTTTATCAGTTATGAAAATAAAGAACGAACTAAACTGTATGCTTTTTTAAGATTAAGATTTAATAATTATGCTGACAATTTTATTAAAGAGTTAAATAACTGCTCTATTGTTCGCGAAATCCATGCTTATGGCAAACTAATACCTCATCATAAAAAAACTACCTCTCCATCAAGTGCTCAAAATCTAGGATTTGGAAAAAGATTAATGGCTCAAGCAGAAAAAATATCCATAAAACGGGGTTATAAAAAAATTGCTGTTATTTCTGGCATTGGAGTTAGAGAATATTATCGTAAATTGGAATATAGGCTTAATGGGACTTATATGGTTAAAAAGCTATAAGACATAAGTTATAAGCTGTAAGACGTAATAAAAAAAACTGCTCGGATTGCTCAGAGCAGTATCAAATCAATTTAAAAGATCTTCATTTCAATTTTTTAATTTTTTTTCTTTAACATTTTTTAAAACACCAGTAATTATAATAACAGCAAAATTCACTAATGCCGTAACTAATAAACCTTTTACTATAATATCCATTAAGATTTTTGAAATAGAAAATATACCAAAAACGCTAATCATGTTATCCTCCACTTTTTATTATTTTATAGTAGTTTAAAATAATAATTTGTTTGTGTCAACCAAATTTTTTCTTTTGTAAAGGTGAAATAGAAATGTCCTACTTGGACATTTGATAAAATTTATTAGA
>CAZXCJ010000032.1:0-12569 GCA_964639335.1 uncultured Gammaproteobacteria bacterium
AATCCTTGTTGATAAAATTGTAATTTAATTTTTTCTATATCAATAGCGGAAAATTGAAATCCAAAATAATACACTGGTATATTTTCTTTTAACAAAGAATCAAATTTATTATAATTATAAATTTTTTCTTTCCAGTGTAGAATATTTCTATAAGGAAAAATGTATTTATCAGCTCGATTAGTAATAATTACAGAGTCAATTTCAGTATTATTAATAATTAGTCGGGTGCGATATTGGTAATTTTTCAAATCTTGGCTGATTTTGATAATTCCTTCTTCTGGACAGGACATAGTAATTAAATAAGAGTTTAAAAATATAAAAGCTAGAATTGAGGCAATGATGAAATTGTTTAGCCATTTTTTGGAAAATCTAATTTTGGTTAATAGCCAAGCAATTAGGGGCAGGGCAAAAACAAAATAAGGTAGTAAATATCTTAAATAAGAGCTACCAATTGTTACTGAATTAGGATTAGGATTGTCAAAAAATAGCCAAGAACCGTAATAAATAAATAAGAATAAACTTACTAAACCCCATAAGCCAAAATAAAGCCAATATTCTTTTTTAATTTGTTTCCTTTTAATAATTAACAGTATTAGAGCACCTAAAATTAGTATTGTATACCACCAGGGGAGTTTAAAAATAAAATTGTAAATAGTAAATCTGATATTATTAGGATGAAAGCCAAAGGGCAGAATAATTTTAGACATTGAATTAAGGGTGGGTTTAGAAATATTATTTTCTAGATAAGGAGAGGCAGTGCTGGCTCCGTAATTTTGTTGATTAAAATAAAATAAAGGAATTAAACAGAGTAAAAAAATTAAGATGCCTAAAATTAGTTTTTTCCAGTTTATTTTTTTTCTATAAATAATTATTAAGATAATGTAAATTAAGGCCATCCAAATAAATTCTGAGGTTCTGGTAATAAGAGCTAGTCCCAAAAATAGTCCACAGAGCAAATAATAGAGTATCTTTGCCTTTTTTAAGGACATTACTAAAAAATAAAGTGAAACAATAAACAAATCTATAAACAATATATTATGCATCATTCCGCGGTTGGCAAAATACCAATAGCTAGGAAGCATTAAGAGCAATAATCCAGACAGCAGGGCTATTTTTTTATTAAATATTTCTTTAATAAATAAATAAAAAAATATTACGCTAATAATAGCCATAAAAGAAGTTAAATAGATAACAATGTTAGTTCCTAATATTTTAGCCATACTGCCATAAATCAAAGGAAGTCCTATGAAGCTGTTTAAAACCAGTTGGTCATTTGTGGTTCTAATGCTACGAGGTTTGACATCTGGATTAATAAGCAACAGAGAACTCTCCTTTTGTAAGTCATTATTTTCAGCAAAATTTTCTGTAAAAAAATAATTAGCAGTTTCATCCGGGGAGTTAAAAATTAAGGGCTGAGAACCATTATGTATGTTGAGGTAATTATATAAATAAAAAAAACTACCTAAAATTAGAATAGCTAAAAAATAGAAAATGTATTGTTTTTTCTTAATATTCATAATTTTATTATAGCATATATTGGGCGCTAGGCGTTAGGCATTAGGCGTTAGGCACTGGGCATTAGGTTTTGTGATTGATTGAAATAAAAAAAGCCCGGTTTAGATAAATCGGGCTTAAAATATTGGTCTATTTTTTCTTAGTTTTTGCAATTTCCGCAATCAGAAGCGTAATCAGCCCCGAAAAAAAGATGGAAATAATTAGGACAACTGCAAAACAAATTGCCGCTTCTTTTGTCGCCAGAGACCAATTGATCTTCCCTAATTTAAGGGGGTCAATTAGATCAACCAGAAAAAATAAAATTACAGTAAGTAGGATAAAAATTATCCACTTGTGTTTATTTTTCACGCCGGACCTCCTTTTAATTATTTTTTATATTATTTTCTACTTTTGTCTTAGCATATATTTTTTATAATTTCAAGGACATGAGAACATAAGAACCCATGAACCCAAGAACATAAGAACAATTAGCAGTTTAACAATTCAGTCTATTAGTATATAATATTAGTATATGATTAAGATTGATTGGAAAATATATTATCCTATAGCTTTTTTACTGCTTTTGATTTTGCTTTTGAATTTTTTTTATTGGCAGAATGGCCAGCTTTTTATTATTAGTGGTGTTTTATATTTATTATTTTTTGGGTTATTCAGTGGGCATAATTTTTTTGAAAAATATAATTTATTGTCCAAACTGTTTTTAGGAATTTTGATGCTTTTCAGCTATTTTATGATTTTGGGCAGTGTTTTTTATTATTTAGCAAATTTATCCAATTTAGCTATTAGTATTAG
The DNA here is from genome assembly GCA_964639335.1 of uncultured Gammaproteobacteria bacterium. Classification (GTDB taxonomy): domain Bacteria; phylum Patescibacteriota; class Patescibacteriia; order UBA1558; family S5-K13; genus JAIOTH01. The sequence continues at coordinate 2,308 of CAZXCJ010000032.1, forward strand.
TTTAATTATAGCTCCTCTCTTTTTAGGATTAAGATTAATGAAAAGACCATTAATTTTAAAATTTTCACGAGTTAAGATATACCCCATTATATTTGTTAAATTAATTTTATTATTTATTTATGTTTTTTTAATTTATCAGCAATATACTTATATTTTATCTAAAGTTGTAGTAGTAAGCATTAATTCTCCGTGGCAGGTTTTATCATCTAATATATTTTTATCTTATGGTTTATCTACCTTGGTTTTGATGCCCATACTCTTAATGAGCAAAAAAAAGATTAATTTGTTATTATTGAGCATTCATTATTTATTTTCTTTTAGTGTTATAATTTTAATTTTCAAACTAGGTTTTGGTTATGATCCTTGTCTGCATCAGGCCTCAGAAAAGTTAATGTTTAATACTGGAACCTTTTTACCCAAGCCCTTTTATTATATTGGCCAATATTCTTTAGTGGTTTTTTTGGCCAAGATTTTTAATCAGTCAGTGGGATTTTTCGATAAACTTTTAGTACCAATTATAGCGGCCATGTCTTTGCCAATTGTTATATTTCAGAGCTTAAAAGACAATTTTAATCTTCGCAATAAGACAATATTTTTAGCCATACTTTTATTTTTATTAATTCCTTTCTCTAATTTTACTTATACTACCCCGCAATCATTGGCCAATATATTTGTTTTAATAATAATATTTTTAAGCATTTCTTTTATTAATGAAAAAATTAAGAGCTTTTGGCCTTTGTTTATTCTGGCTTTAGCTACTTGTTTTGTTCATCCTTTGAGTGGTTTGCCCATTATGCTATTTATTATTTTGCTTTGGATTTTCTATAGATTAAGGGGTGGGAATATAATAAAAAATATATTTAAAAATACGTTTTTTTGGATTACAGCCCTTGTGTCTTGTTTTGCTTTGCCGATTGCTTTTTGGATTTATTCTTTAATAAGAAAATTGGATTTATCTTCTTTAGAACAGATGACTAGCAGTAGTTTATTGCAGAATTTAGCTCCTAGCCATATTTTTTGGCCAAGGTTTGTGGATATTTTTGATTTAATTTATCTATATGCGGCCAATATTAATTTGATGATTTTGTTAGTTGGCATTGTTGGTTTGATTTTTGTTATTTTTTACAAGCAGTTGAAAAATTATTTTATTTATTTAATAATGTTTTTTATTTTAATTATTAATTATTCTATTGTTATTAGTTATATTAAATTTCCTTTTTTGTCTGTTTTTTCAGAGCGGATTTTCGATTTAAGTTTTTATTTTCTTTTGCCATTTTTTATGATCGGCTTAATATTATTTTTAAAAAATATTTCAAAATATAAACACATATTTAAACCAGCAATATTTATTTTATTCAGCATATTATTGACTATTTCATTTTATTTAAGCTATCCGCGAGTGGATAAATATGAAAATTTTCATGGCTATAGTTTGTCAGAAACACATTTAAAAACAGTTAATTATATAGAAGATAATTACAACCATCAGGATTATATAGTTTTATCCGACCAGACCTTGGGTGCGGCAGTTATAAAAAATTATGGTTTTAAAAAATATTATGGTTCAGAATTTTATTATTCTTTACCAACTAAAATTAAAGATAATATTTATTCAGATTTTTTGGAAATGACCAAGGAAGAAACAGATAAACAAAAAGCAGCATTAAGTGCTGCAGAAAAAACAGGAGTAAACTTAGTATTTGTGGTATTGAATGATTATTGGGGGTTTACTGATAAATTAATTGATGAGCATAAGGAATTAGCATCTAATTGGGTTGAAATAGATGGGGGCAGGGCGTTTATTTTTCAATATGTGGTTAATGTGGAATAAGGAATATGGAGTAGGAATTACGGAGTACGGAGTACGGATTGAATGTAATTTTTTACTTCAAACCCCCTTACTTTTTCTAAACAATATTTAGACATTTGGCCAAGCTGAGCTTGGTTTTTATATATCTCTTCTAATTTTTCTTTCAGATTATTAACATCCCTGGCTCTAAAAATCCAGCCGTTTTTATTTTTCTCTATTAATTCTGGTAGCCCTCCGAAATTGGAAACTAGGGCAGGCACTCCTTGTTGCCAGGCCTCTAAAATAACCATAGGGGCATTTTCAAAACAAACCGAAGGTACAACTATTAAATCGTGTTGATTTAATAATTTTATTCTTTGCTCAAAATTATATTCTCCATAAAAATCTAGATTGCCAATAATAGCAGAGATGTTTTTAATTTGCAGGCTTAGTTTTCCTCGGCCGGCAATAGATAAAGAAAATTTTTCAGGATCTAATAATTTGAAGACCCGGATTAAATCCATAACACCCTTATGTTCTTCTAATTGGCCAATGTATAATATTTTTAATTCTTTTTTAGAAAATTCTTTTTTGGGAAAAGCTTCCAATGGCTTAGAAATGGGGTTTGGGATAATTTGAGAACTTGCGTGTGAAAAAAAGTTTCTTTTTAAATAAAAATTTAAAAGAGCTTCAGATGGGCTAATTATATTTTGGCAGTTTTTAAATAAATTTTTAGTGAACCAGGCGTATATTTTTAAAATGAAATTTATTTTTTGATCCAATATAAGCTGTCCAGAAGGAACGATTAATTGCACATCATGCAAAGTTAAAAGATGTTTAATTTTGCTTTGGTTTATTATTTTAATAATATTATAGCCCAGACCCAGGGTATTATGAGTTAAAATTAGTTGGGGTTTTTCTTTTTTCAAAATAGACCTGATTGTTGAGGCTGAATATTTATTGTGCAATTGATGGATTCTGTATAAAAATCTTTTGATTAAATTTTGTTCGTCTATATCATAAAAAGCAAAATACTTATCCCAGCCCACGCGGTATATTTTTATATTATTTATTTTTTCCATGGTGGTTTTTTGTTTTTCTCGGCCAGCGCAAATAACTAGCACTTGATGCTTTTGTTTTTCTAGCTCCCAAGCAATTGTCTTTACTACAGTTTCTACTCCGCCTTTTTGGTCGGGAGTGAATAAGTTGTTTATTATACAAATTTTCATATTTTTAGGCATTGGGCTTTAGCCCGCCTTAATTTTTATAAAATTATGGCGAGTAGTTGTTAGGTATTATGCTTTGGTAAATTTGGATTAGTTTTTTTGAAATAATTTTGTCGCTATACTTTTTAATTACTCTTTGGCGGGCATTTTGAGAGAAAGATTTTAATTTTTTTGGATTATTGAATAATTCTGTAATTTTGTTTTTTAAATCTTTACTATTTTTGGTTTCGAAAATTAGGCCAGTTTGATTATTTTCTCCCGCAGACGGGATCCCGCTTGTCCCGCTTTTGCGGTGGCTCTGCGGTGATAAAACAGTTCTCACCCCAGGCAAATCAGAAACAATTACTGGTTTGCCACAAGCCATGGCTTCCAGCTGGACAATTCCAAAGGCCTCCCCGCCATTTATAGAAGGCAAAAGCAAACAATCAGCCAAATTATAATGTTTTATTAAGTCTTCGTCGTTAATGCCTCCGGTAAAAATAAGACGCTCACTAATTTTTAATTTTTCAGCTTGTTGTTGATAGGCGTCTTTTAATTCTCCTGCGCCGACAATTATTAATGAGTAAGCAGTGCTTAATTTGGAAAAAGCTTTTAATAAAATATTTACTCCTTTGAAATAATGGGCTCGGTCTAGCCCCCCGACAAAAATTAAGATCTTTTTATTTTGTAAGTTGTATTTTTGTAATAGGTGGATATTTTTGGTTTGGGGTTTAAATTTCTCAGTATTAATGCCAAATGGCAATTCTTCTATTTTATTTTTATATTTTTGAAATAAGTTTTCCTGAAAAAAATAATCTTCAGTACTAACTAAAATTTTATCTGCTTGTTTAAATATCCAAGGAGTAATTATTAATTTATAAAGTTTAAAAAACAATCCTTTTAATCCTCTACTTTGTGGATTCATGTGCCAAGATAAAACTATGGGTTTTTTGTTTTTTTTGATTTGTCTGATGGCTGGAATCAAAGAACCATAAAAAGGATAATGAATATGTAAAATATCAGTATTTTTTAAGTAGTTTTTAATGTTAATAATAGCAGCGTTTCCTAAGGCTAGTTGGGGCTGAATCCTATGAATTATCATCTGGCCATTTTTCTCTTGTATATGGCCTGTTTTTTGATAATTAGGCGTGTATATGGAGACATTATAGCCGTTATTAATGCCTATTTGGGCGTATTTTTGGGTTACGGAACCAATGCCACCTTTATAGGGCGGATAAACGCAAGTTAGATGGGAAATGTGGGGCATTTATCTAGTGTTATGTATTAAGTATCTAGTATTAAGTATAATGTATAACGTATTATAAATCTATAATATAACAAAATTTAGATATATAAAAGACATACAAAAGCGTTGACTTAATTTAATTAATTAGTTAAAGTGTAAACAAATTAAACGCATTTAGGAGGAACAAATGCAAGAATTTAGAAAAGAGATTTTTGATTTATTAAAAAAGACAATTCAAGATTTAAAAGATCAAAGTAAGCTAGGATCTGAATTAGATAATTTTCCAGTTGAGATTTCAAAAATTATTCAAGGTATGAATCTTTCAGAGTTTCAAAAATTGCGAAGTGTTATTAATGATTCATTCTTAAAGATGTCGGATGTAAAAAATATAAACTATAGTCTAGGTCGAATTCCAGATTTTATTCAGAAGATAATAATTGTGTCGCAGGAATTTATTGATTCATTTCAGACAAGAGAAGCCTCAGAGGTTTTTGACAGTATAGTTGTATTTTTTCATTCTGATTCTGTAGTATTTGATTCTAAAATCTTAATAAAAAAGGCGGAGGATTTAGAGAAAAAATATTCTCAAATAAATAAAAAGATATTGGTTTTAAGGGCCTGGCTTCGATTGGCACTGGATTATTCTTTTAGAATAGCAGAAAATAAAAGAATCCAGATATTAAAAGATTGGGAGCTTGTTGTTCTTAAAGATTAAAATCAATAATTCAAAAATTATAAAGCACGTTTTATTTAGAACGTGCTTTTTTAAATTATTAACTTTATCGCTAATCAATGTTTTATTTGAATAATAATAAAAAGTGTTTTATAAAAAAAGCTGGATCATTTTAAATCCAGCGATTTTTGCATAAAATTTTTTATTGTCCGGCTAATAAATATAGAAACATTATTTTTATTATCTTCATCGTTTCTATGTTTATTTGGCCCGGGAATATTTACGCAATGAGCAGTTCTAATATATATTCCTTCCTGGGTAGAATGAGGGTAAAATTCATTGCTGAAATTTTGACTACATTCTAGGTGCCAAGTAAAACAGAACATGCCCAGCAATCCTTTTCTGGTTATAGGGACTTGATTGATGATTTGTCCTTTTTTAGAATATATTATTTGCCAGCTTTCTTTTTCAATACGCTCTATTATAATTTGAACATCGGGTCCAATGAAAATTCTTTTTGTAAGAGTAGAGTTTTTATCGTCAGGTTTTAAGTTGATACCTTGTACCATATCAAACCAAGCAGGTTTCATATGTGGACGCATTAGTCCTCCTTTCATTTTATATTGTTATATTGTTAAAATAATTTATTAATTTTTTGCTTTTCCTAAGAGCTGATAGCTGATAGCTATTTTTACCACCAAATAATTAATCTTAAAATATAATAATAAATGGCCATGAGAGGATTAGCAATATAATCCAATAAAGGATTACTTAATTCTTGGAATTTTATGACTGGGGTAAATTTTTTTAACATATCCCTATCTTTCAATTTTCTGATTTTCATAGTTTGTTTGCGAGTGCGGGCAATGTATTTCCAAGTACTGGGTTTAAGCAGGTAAAAATAAGACCATAGTTTTTTCAAAAACCATTTGTTTTTCAGAGAAAATAAAAGAATTCCTAAATCCATAAAAATTAGCGCTGGAATCAAAAGAACTAAAGTAGGGATTTTATAATTTTTAGTTAAACAAACATAGCGATTCTTTTCAAAATGGCCAATCATTTTAGTGCTTCGAGAAAAGCTATATTTATGATAAATAACTGCATTAGGATTGATTAAACTTCTGTAACCAGCCAACCAAATCTTCCAGCCAATATCTAAGTCTTCTAAATACATAAACATTTCTTTGTCAAAAAGGCCGATTTTTTGAATCAATTTAACTGGCATCATTACACATGCCCCAGAACAATAATTAACTTCATTAATGTCTTTTCTGTAATCTTTGTCTTTTAGCTGACTTTGGTCACCATATCCAAAGCCTAAAAAATGTATTCTATTACCAACATTATTGATATATTCTTTTTTAGGATATAAAAGTATTTTGGGTTGTATGGCGCCAATACTTAGATCTTCTTCCATTGTCTCTACTAAAATTCTTAACCAACGAGGCGTGACCACAGTATCTTGATTTAAAAGTACAATGTAATCATAGCCGTTATCTCGAGCCCAACGAAAACCAATGTTATTTGCTTCAGCAAATCCCCAGTTTGTTTTTTCTTCAATAAAATGAGCTTGAGGATAATTTTTTTTAGCATATTGTAAGGAATCGTCTACAGAAGCATTGTCAATAAAAACCAATTTCCATTTTTTTTCTGGATAATCAGTTTTTTTCAAAGAACTAAAAAGGTCGGGTAAATATTTTTTACTATTATAATTGATTACTAATACAGCGATTTTTTTCATATACGAATGTGTTAATGCTAATATACTAATGGTACTAATTATACGAATACATTATGCAAATGATACCAATAAATTAAATTGTTAATTGTTTTTTTGTTTTTATGTTCTTATGTTTTAAGTATTACGAAGTACGAATTATGGTAATGTGTCCCATAATTCATAATTCTTTATTCATTATTTTATTCATTATTCTTTTTTATATTTTTTAAAATAGATTCTCATACATTTTTTGAGTTGTGGCGTATATTTTGAAGGATCATTTTTTATATTCTCTTTTAACTCATTTAGAGTAATCCATTTTTGGGCAATTGATTCTTTTTCGGTAACTTTTACTTTTTTGTTTGTTTGAGCCTTAAATATGGTTAAAAATTCTTTATTGACACCAATATCAAAGAGTTTAAATTTGAAGATTTTTTTAAATGGTAAAAATATTCCTAATTCTTCTTTAATTCCCCTTTGCATACATTGTTTATAAGTTTCATTTTGAAGAGTTTCATCTACTGACATTGAATAAAGACCGGGGTACCATTTTTTATCAAGATGTCTTTTATATATTAATAATTCGTTGTTTTTATTAAAAAGAAGTAAATGAGATGAGCGATGTATGTATTTACCACTAATAAAATTTTCTTTGGGTCTCAATCCCATTACCTTATCATTTTTATCAACTTCTATATTTAATTCTGAGTTAATTTTTTCTTTTAACCATTTATCCATTATTTTATAAATTTGATCTAAGTGTTTTTTATCTCGGAAAGTATGGGGAGCATTTTTGATAATGTGTAATTCTTTATCGGTTTTTAATTTTCGAAATAATATTTTTTGATGTTTAGGTGGGGTACTGGTATCTTTGGTCCCAGCCATCAGCAAAACAGGCATATTTAATTTATTAACATGAGGTAGTAAATCATATCTTTTTCTATCAGTTACATGGGAATATTTTAATTTTTTAATTACTCCAGATTTTGAAGTACTTTTTTTTAAATACCATCCAGTTTCCTTCCATTTTTTTAATTCAGATTTAGGTTTATTTTCGTAGCTTAATTTTCCAGATACTACGGTGGATATAGGAGCCAATCCCTTAATTCTTTTTGGATATTTTTGAGCATATAGAGCCGTAGATATTCCACCAAGACTATGACCAATTAATATAAAAGGTTTTTGATAAAATTTTTGTTTACTGCTCCATTTAATTACATCTTCTAAATCTTGGTAATAATTAGTTACAGTAGCATTTTCATATTTTCCGTCGCTTTCTCCCATGGTATTAGTTGTATCGAATTTAATGGTAGTATACTTGTTCGCTTTACAGGCTCTAGTAAATGTTTTAATGTGTGGTTGTTCTTTGAAGCCACCGAGTCCATGCATTACAAAAGCTAAGCCAATAGGATTTTTTGGTTCTTCGATGAGAACAGCTATTTTTTGGTTTTTTCGGTTTTTGATAAAAAGCTTAGTTTTTTTCATATACGAATGTGTTAATGCCAATATACTAATGGTACTAATTATACGAATACATTATGCAAATGATACCAATAAATTAAATTATTGAATGTTTAAATTATTTTTATGTTCTTCAGTTTTTAGGTTCTTTCATTTTTATGTTTTTCAGTATTTTCTAAAGCGTCTTGGCGAGTAATTTTGGTGATATTTTTTTCTATTTTATCCAGATGAATAAATATTCTAAAAATTAAATAAGCCAGAACAATAATAGCTAAATAAGTTATTAAATCTGCTCCTCTGCCAATACCTAAAATATTAGCAATTTTAGTGGTATATTGTGGAAACCAAAAAACAATTCCAATACATAGCCAAATAATCAGCCAGCCAATGGTTTCCTTAATAGAAAGCTCTTTAGATTTTTTTCTACTTAAAGTTCTAAGAATCATTATAAGTAGAAATATAGATACAATAATTTGAATAAACATAGTTTTATATTGTTAAATTATCCAACTATTATTTTTTAAATATTAAATCTTTGATAATTTTTAAACCACCTGTTCCTCGGCCTTTGCCACTAAATAAACCTTGGCCATACTTTTCATAATCAACAGTAATGGGAACCTCTTTAATTTTTAATTGATGATAAAATGCTTTGTATAAGAATTCGCTACAATGAGCTGAGCCATCTTGTTGCATTTTAAGCTTAGGGGTCAGATGGGCTTGAAAAGCCCTAAAACCATTTTGAGGATCTTTTAAATTTATACCACCAAATATTTTATTTACCAAACGAGCCATGGGGAAAAGTATATTTTTTTTAAACCATGGCATTTTTGATTTTTTTTCTAAAAATCTAGAGCCTAGCACGACATCGTAATTTTCCCGAATAATTGGTTGAATAATGTCTTTTATTTCTTCTACTAAAAATTGTCCATCAGCGTCAAAATGAACAATTATATCTGCTCCATTATTAAAAGCATATTCATTTCCAGTTTGTAGAGCTGCTCCCTGTCCCCTATTAATTTTGTGTTTAATTAATACGATTGGAAATTTCTTAGCTATTTGAACAGTATTATCAGTAGAAGAGTCATCTATAACTATAATATTATTATATTTTTGGGTTAATTCAGTAAGGACAGGGCTGATGTTTTCTTCTTCATTATAAGCCGGGATTATTATAAAAATTTTAGGGTTTTGTAGCATGTGTCGGGTATCAAGTATTATGTATTATGTATTAAGTTTTAAATATTATGTGTCATTCATTATTCTTAAAATACTCAATTGTTTCCATGAGACCTTTTTCTAAAGAATATTGCGGTTGCCATTTAAGTTCCTTTTTAATACGAGCATAAGATAATTGACTTTTTTGTACTTCTCCCCTAATAGCCAGTTTGTGCAGGGGTTTTTTAGTGATATTCATTACAAGGGCAATTTTTTGATAAAGTTTATTAATGTCAATATCTTTGGCGGTAGAAATATTATAAATTTTGTTTTTAGCTTTCGTAGATTTTATTAAAGCACCAACAACATCTTTTACATAAACAAAATCTCTAGTTTGTTTTCCAGTACCATTTATATAAGATTGTTTATTATTTAAAAGATTATTAATAAAAATGGCCACTACTCCGGCTTCGCCTTTTGGATCTTGGCGAGGTCCGTAAATATTAGCTGGTCTTAAAATTATATAAGGCAGGTTTTTTATTTGGCCATAAAATTCTATGTATTTTTCCACAGCAAATTTTGCGATAGCATAAGGAGACACTGGCTTGGCTTTTTCAGTTTCTGAAGTAGGGAATTTTTGGGCTTGGTCATAAATAGCTCCGCCCGTGGAGGTAAAGATAAATTTTTTGATTTTGTATTTAACGCCATTGTCTAAAAGATTTAAACTGCCCAATATGTTGTTTTTGGCATCAAATTGAGGATTATTAATGGAATAAGGTACGCTTTTTTGAGCTGCTAAATGAAAGACAATATCAAATTTATATTTTTTGAATATAGTTTCTATTTTGTCGGATTTAATGTCTAATTTATAAAAATCCCCGCCAGATATAAATTTCTTTTTTCCGCTGGAGAGATTGTCGATAATTACTACTTGATGTTTTAATTTTAAAAGCTTGTCTACTAAATGGGAACCAAGAAATCCAGCTCCGCCGGTTACTAGTATATTCATA
>CAZXCJ010000033.1:0-12215 GCA_964639335.1 uncultured Gammaproteobacteria bacterium
ACATTCATCATTTCTAATCCCATTAATTTAGCCGCATCTACAGCTCGGTTATGATTAATTGGATTTACTCCTCTATTAACTTCACTCATTCTTAATTTAGTAATATCCTCGGCAATGTTGATCGGAATTCCATATTTATGCAATAACTCAATTTGTAAATCCATTACATCACCCAAACCCGCCAAAGACACTCCTTCGGGATGATGGGCAATAATTAAATCAATGGGTTTCTTTTTAGACAGCTCGTTGGCTAAAAGAATTTCTCCCACTTCTATATCAATACCAACCAAAACCCTTTTTACTTTTTTGTTTAAACCATCTGTTAAAACTCTAGAATCAGCATAAGGATTTTTTAAGGATTCTAAATCAAACTCTTTCTTCTCATCCGGCTTTAATTTCTTATATTGCTCATTAATATATTTGAGTTTCTTTTGTACAAAATTTGAACCACGTAAATCATTTTTAATGCCCAGACTTATTGCTAAATCATATATTTGTTTAATTGTTAACATAATATTAGTTATTAGTGGTTAATTGTTAGTTGTTAGGTAATAGTCAATAGGCAATAGTATAAAATTTTATTCCTAATGACTAATTACTATAAGCTATAAGCTAATCTTACACAAGCGTTACCGAAGCCACTTTATTGTCGGCTTTTTTAAATTTCATTAGACGCACGCCTTGTGTAGCCCGGCCAAAGACCGAAACATTTTTCAGACCCAATCTAATAATCTGACCATCTTTAGAAATGATAATTAAATCCTTGTCTAATTTTTTGGCATTAACCACAAAAGCCGAAACAATATTCCCTGTCTTAGCTGTTACTTTGGCGGTCTTGATACCCGAACCTCCCCGTCCTTGGGACTTATAGGCCTTTAAGGAAGTTCGCTTGCCAAAACCATTTTCCATTACTACTAATAATTGATCATTTTCTACCTTACCATTAAAAATAATATCCATTCCTACTACCTGGTCGTCTTTTTTCAATCTAATGCCTCGAACTCCGCTAGCCGCCCTACCCATGGCCCTAATATTTTTTTCTTTAGTTCTAATTGATTGGCCTTGGGCAGTTATTAAAACAACATCATCCTTACCACTAGTAGGTTTTACCCATTCCAATCTATCTTCATCTTTTAATTTTAGGGCAATTAAACCCGAACGTCTGACATTAGAAAATTTTTCTACATCAGTCTTTTTAATCAAACCTTTTTTAGTAACAAACATTAAATATTTATATTCTTTTTCACCTCTTGGCAAAATAGCATTGACTTTTTCTTCTGGGGCTAATTGTAAAAAATTGACAATATTCTGACCCTTGGCTTGTCTAACAGCCACAGGAATTTCATAGGCCTTTAATTGAAATACTCGCCCACGAGAGGTAAAAAATAATAAATCTGAATGTGTGGTGCAAGAAAATAGTTCTTCTACTACATCTTCTTCTTTGGTGGTCAGGCCAATAACTCCTTTTCCGCCTCTATTTTGAGAATGAAAATTATCTGTGCTCATTCTCTTAATATAACCATCCTTAGTCATAATAACTACCACGTCTTCTTTTGGAATCAAATCCTCGCTAGAAATCTCTCCCACTCTTCCCTTAACAATCTTGGTTCTTCTTTCATCACCATATTTATCTTTAAGCTCATTAAGTTCATCTTGAATTATTTTCAAAATCTTCTTAGGATCTTTTAATATTTCTTTTAATTCTTTAATTATTTTTTTCTTTTCTTTTAATTCTTCTTCTAGTTTCAATCTTTCTAACCCAGCCAATTGCTGCAATTTCATTTCTAAAATAGCAACTGCCTGTCTTTCGGATAATTTAAACTTTTTAATTAAATTAACTTTAGCTATCTCTTTATCTTTAGATTGTTTAATTGTTTTAATAATGGCATCAATTTTTTCTAAAGCCATTACTAAACCTTCTAAAATATGAGCTCTATCTTTTGCTTTATTTAATTCAAAAGTTACTCTTCTAGTTACAACTTCTTGTCTATGTTTAATAAACTCACTTAAAATTCCTTTTAAAGTCAAAAGCTTAGGTTGAATACCGTCTACTAAAGCAACTGTATTAAAATGAAATTTATCTTGTAATTGAGTATGTTTATACAAACTATTTAAAATCTTTTTGGGATAAGCCGAATCTTTTAAATAAACAACGATTCTAATGCCATCTTTATTAGATTCATCTCTTAAATCACTAACGCCCTTTATTTTTTTATCTTTAACTAAAGTGGCAATTTTTTCTAATAAAGTTGTTTTATTTACTTGATAAGGAATTTCGGAAACAATAATCTTAAATCCCTTCTTGGCCTCTACTATTTCGGTCTTAGCCCTGACCACAACACCGCCCTTTCCAGTTGAATAAGCTAATTTTAATTCTTTAATATCATATACAATTCCACCAGTTGGAAAATCTGGTCCTTTTACAAATTCCATTAAAGCATCTACATCAGCCTGAGGATGTTCAATTAAATGACAAGTAGCATCAACAATTTCACCTAAATTATGAGGCGGAATATTGGTAGCCATACCAACAGCAATACCCATGGAACCATTCAATAAAAGATTAGGAACTCTTGCTGGTAAAACAACAGGTTCTTTTTGAGAACCGTCGTAATTTGGCATAAAATCAACTGTTTCTTTTTCTATATCAGACAATAATTCTTCAGAAATTTTTTGTAATTTGGCCTCGGTATATCGCATGGCTGCTGCGCTATCACCGTCTATTGAACCAAAGTTGCCCTGGCCATTAACTAACATATATCTCAATGAGAACTCTTGCGCCATTCTAACCATGGCATCATAAACAGAGGTATCTCCATGAGGGTGATATTTACCTAAAACCTCACCGACTACTGTAGCTGATTTTCTAAATTTAGCACTTGGTTTTAAACCAAGTTTCCACATGGCATATAAAATTCTTCTATGTACTGGTTTCAGACCATCACGAACATCTGGCAAGGCCCGCGCTACAATAACACTCATAGCATAATCAAGATAAGAACTTTTCATTTCTTCAACTAGGGATTGGTCAAAAACATTTTTACCATTTGGAGTTCTAATAATATCTAATTTTCTCGTCTCTGCCTTTAAAACATTTTCTCCGGAAGCTTCTTTTTTCATAATCTGTTCAGCAAATTTTTCTTTAGTGGATTTTTCAATAACTGATTTTTTCTCTTCTGCTAAAATTTTTGGGGCTGGTTCTGGCACAATTTTTTTAGGAATTGCTTTTCCGCCAGCCTGCCCCGCTATGCGGAGCATGGCCGGGGAGGCGCCTTTGGTGGAAACTGGTTTTTTCTGGGTATTTTTTTTAACTGGTTGCTTAATTTTTTTCTTGGAAACCGAAGAAGTTTTTGTTTTTTTAACAAGTTTTTTCTTAACTATTTGTTTTTTTACAACCTTAGCAGATTGAGCTGAGCTCGATGTGCCCTTCTTTTTAGGGTGGGCTTTTTTCTTGGGTTTTACCTTTACTTTTTTTACGGCAATTTTAGATCTTTTTCCGCCCGAGGCGGATCCGCCTTTGGCGGAAACAACTTTTTTTGCAACTTTAACATGGCCTTTCTTTTTAGGAGAAGCTTTTTTCTGGGACTTTACTTTTACTTTTTTTACGGTCCACGCCATAAGTTTAATTAAATTGCTAAACTGTTGAATTGTTATATTATTACATTGCTAAAATTTTAACAATTTAACCATCTAGCAATAGAACAATTTCAAATAAAAAAACAAAAAATAATTATAAATTCATCATCTAATTACCTTTATTCTACTTTATTTCAAAGGAAAAATCAAGGATTAAAATCAATAAAACGCTTGACATAATCAAAAAAATATAGTAGGTTTAAATGTTACAAAAAATTAAAAATAGGAGTAAGAAATGAGAAAAAAAATTGAAGAAAATAATAAAAAATATTATGCTTTTCTGAGTATAGTATCGGCATTTATTTTTGGATTCATTCTTGGTTTAGTCATAATAATGTTGATCAGATCGTTTATGTTCAACATTAAAGTCTCAACAAATTTCCTGATTACCTCTCTAACAACTATCGATGTTGTTGTGGGGATATTAATAGGAATTATTGGGGCAATTTTAATGTATAAGTTAATTCTATATGTTAAATATGTTAATAAAGAAAAAAAAATGTTAGAATTGACAGGTGGAGGAACTCTAAAATAACTCCCCTCTCTAATAAAAAAGCCATCCTGAATTCAGTGTGGCTTTTTCCTTTTAAAATAAAATTTTCTATAAACTTTCTGTACAGACACAAAATATCGCGTCTCTACATTTTTTAACTATTCCAAAATTTTTTCCAAAATATCCCCTAACTCTTCTTTAGAATAATATTCAATATCAATACTTCCCTTGCCTTTTTTATCTTTAATTTTAACTTTGGTGTTTAAATAATTTCTTAAGGCCTCTTCTTGGGCTAAAAGATTGGGGTCTTTTTGAATAGCTCTTTTATGGGCTTTCACAGAAACTTTTTTGACTTCATTCTCTGTATCTCTCACATTTAAATCATCTACTAAAATTTTCTTTAATAAATCCTTTTGTTTTTTTTCATTATCTAAAGCAAGTAATAATTTAGCATGCCCAAAACTTATTCTTTCATCATTTAAGTATTTTTTAATAGATGCGGGTAAATTTTCTAATCTTAAAATATTAGCAATATTAGAACGGCTTTTGCCAACTTTTTGAGCTACTTCTTCCTGAGTTAAACTAAATTCAGTCATTAATCTATGATAAGCCCTTGATTCTTCTAATAAATTCAAATTGCTGCGCTGAACATTCTCAATTAAAGCTAATTCTAACTTTTTAATATCTTCTATGTCTCTAATAATGGCCGGCACCTTAAACATGCCCAAAATCTTAGCGGCCTTTAATCTTCTTTCTCCAGCGACTAATTCATATCCATCTTCTGTTTTGGTCAAAATTAGGGGCTGAATTATACCATGTTCTCGAATAGAATTAACTAATTCATCTGATTTTTCTTTAATAAAGTTAGTTCTCGGCTGCCAAGGATTAGATTTTATTTTCTCTACTCTAATATCAACAACTTTTTCTTTAATAACAATATCGTCCTCATTGTTTTGAATTGGATAAACAACTTTAACATCACTTTTTTTTGGTATGAGAGAACTCAGTCCTCTTCCTAATCCATATTTAGACATATGTTTTCAATTTTACCTGCCTGCCGGCAGGCCACGTTTTACGTGGCAGGCAGGAATTTCAATTTTAAATGAAAGGAAATATTATATTAATTTTAAATTTTAAATTATAAATTTTAAATGAAAGGAAATATTATATTAATTTTAAATTTTGTGCTTTTAATTTTACGCTTTCAAACTATTATAGGAATCTAAAATTTCTCGAGCCAATCTCTGATAGGCCTTGGCTCCTGGAGATTTGGGACTATAATCCAAAATAGTTTTACCGTGTGAAGGTGCCTCTGCCAACCTAACGTTTCTAGGAATTACTGTCCGAAAAATTTTATTTGGAAAATATTTATATATTTCATAAAAAACCTGCTCGCTTAATCTATTCCTTTTATCATACATGGTTAAAACCGTTCCTAAAATATTTAATTTATCATTTAAATTATTTTTAATAAGTTCAATTGTATTTATTAATTGGCCCAAGCCCTCTAATGCATAATATTCGCATTGAACTGGAATTAAAACTTGATCTGAGGCCACCAAAGCATTAATTGTTAAAAGTCCCAAAGAAGGCGGACAATCAATTAAAATAAAATCATAATAATCATAAATTTCTTTCAAGTTATTTAATAATTGATATTCCCTAGCATCTAAATGAACTAAATCTATGCTGGCTCCGGCCAAATCAGGAGTAGCTGGGGCTAAATGCAAACCTTCTAAAGAAGTAGAAATTATAACATTTTTCATATTAATCGGTCCGGGGATCAAAACCTCGTACATCCCATTATCTAAATTTTTATAATCAATGCCCAGCCCTGAAGAGGCGTTGCCCTGAGAGTCAACATCAATTACTAACACTTTTTTTCCTAAATATGTTAAATAAGCTGCTAAATTAATAGCAGTTGTTGTTTTTCCTACTCCGCCTTTTTGATTTACTATAGCAATTGTTTGCGCCATAAAAAATAATTAGTAACAGGTTAAAAATTGCCCTTTCCCTGACACTATTATAGCAAAAAAATGAATAATAAAAAATGATTGACTATTTCTTCTAATTTAATTATAATAACAAGCGATTTATTAAATATGCCGAAGTGGCGGAATTGGTATACGCGCACGACTCAAAATCGTGTGGACTTTGTCCATGAGAGTTCAAGTCTCTCCTTCGGCACCACTCGACTCCCCCTCGACAAACTCGGGGTCGCTCGCGGTTTCGGTTTTTAATAAATTCAGAACCTCAACCATTTTTTATTAGAAGAGTCGAGTGCCCTGAGCGAACGAAATGAGTCGAAGGGCATCTATAGTTTATGATGTCACCAACATTGACAATAAACAAATTATAAAGTATCTTATCTATATCATCGCGGGGTAGAGCAGTCTGGCAGCTCGTCAGGCCCATAACCTGAAGGTCGCGGGTTCAAATCCCGCCCCCGCTACCATTCGACTCGCCTTCGCTAACGCTCGGACTCGCTCATGGTTTCCGTCGAGCTAAGCTCGACTACAACCACTCTCATTTTATAAATGCGAGGCGAATATCCCGAGTGAGGAGCGTAGCAACGAATCGAGGAGCAAATGTTTTATTTTCGACTCCTGAGCTAAGCTCGGTCGCTCGCGGTCTATGACCACTTAATTATAAATTTTTATTTTTTAATATTTGGGCAGGGTAGCTCAGTTGGTTAGAGCGCAGGACTCATAAGCCTGAGGCCGCGAGTTCAATTCTCGCCCCTGCTACCATTCGACTCGCCTTCGCTAACGCTCGGACTCGCTCATGGTTTCCGTCGAGCTAAGCTCGACTACAACCACTCTCATTTTATAAATGCGAGGCGAATGTCCCGAGTGAGGAGCGTAGCAACGAATCGAGGGGCAAATGTTTCATCTTCAATTCGGGTTCATGGCGGGCCACTAAATTAAAATTATTTAAAAATAGTCTAAGGACATCAATTAATTATCATCCGAAAGGATGTTTTTTATTTAAACCAAATTGTTATAAATAAATATGTTATAATATAAATATGTATTTAACGGTTCATTCATTGGTGGCCCTAACAAGCATAAAATATATTCATGCTCCTTTGCTATTATTTATAGTAAATTTTTTATTGCATTATATTTTAGATATTATTCCTCATGGAGATGGAAATGAGATTAGCCGAGGTTTTAAAAATAAAAATAAAAATTTATTTTTAATGGCTAGTTTGGATTTTTTATTTGTCATAATTATCAGTTTTATAATCTACAAAAATTTTCAATTTAACATCTATCATATAATTTTTGCAATTAGCGGAGCTATTTTACTTGATATTTTGTGGGGGTTTTATAAAATTACTAATTTTCGCTTTTTAAAATGGGCTGACGACATTAGTATAGCTTGTCATAAATTAATAGGATATAAACCAAAATATATTTTTGAATATTCATTTCAATTTATACCAATAATTATTTGTTATTTTTTATTAACCCCTCCACCTTTTTAAAAGTATATTACAAAAAATACTAAACTAACTTTATATAATAAATGTTTTAGTAATAATTAAAAAGGTGAGGGGTTAAAATAAATTATTTAAAACAAAAACGCTTAGAAAAATTTCTAGCGTTTTTTTAATTTTTATTAATCAATTAGCCTATTAAGCAATTCTACTATTAACCTATTACTTGCTTATGGCATCAACCGGACAAGCATTTATAATATCATCTACATTACAAGCGCACTTACTTTCTACACAACTAACTTCCGCCTTACCGTCGTCATTCATTTTAAAACATTGCGGACACATAGAAACGCATGTTCCACAACCAATACATTTTTCTTGATCAACTTTTAACATATTTTTAATTATTTTAATTATTTAAAAAAAGATTCTTGAAAATCTATATAAATATTATAACAAATTATTTTTTAGAATCAAGCTTAAAAACCAATAAACATATAACCATTTAACAATTAATCAATTAACAATTAACCTATTGTTTCACCCGCGCATTACTAAATAAACAATATAAGCGATATATAAAGTAGCCAAACTTGCTCCCTGCCATTTTTGAATAATATTTTTCTTACCAACAAACATATAAATAAATAATAATATCGTTATAAAAACAACAAATAATATATCAAAATTTAAAACTGGTGTAAATACAACCGGTCTAATAACGGCACTAAATCCTAAAACCCAAAAGATATTAAATATATTTGAACCAATCACATTGCCAACCGCAATATCAGGATTCTTCTTTAAAGCCGCCACTACTGAAGTTGCTAATTCTGGTAAAGAAGTTCCAATAGAAACAATTGTTAAGGCAATTAAAGATTCCGAAACATTAAATAATTTAGCTATATTAACTGCACTATTTACTACAAAATGCCCCCCAAATCCTAATCCAATCATGCCGCCCAAAATTAAAAGGATTGATTTAGAGGAAGAGTATTTAAAAACTTTTTCTGGTTCACCCTTAACTTTTGCGATGCTAAAAGTATAATATATAAAAATCGCAAAGAATAAAAGCATTACTATCCCATCAATTCTAGTAACAAAATTTGCTATTCCTCCATCAATTAAAATATCATTAGCAACTACTCCCAAAACAACAATAGCTAAAAGAGATAAGGGAACTTGTATTAAAACAGTTCCTCTTTTTATGGCTAAGGGTAAAATAATTGCACAAATACCCAATATTAATAAAGTATTGGCAATATTAGAACCCAAAACATTACCAATAACTATTTCACTATTTCCACTAATACTAGCCATTACATTAACCAAAAGCTCTGGGGCAGATGTTCCAAAGGCCACAACAGTTAATCCAATAACAATACTAGAAATCCCAAATCTTTTAGCAATAGAGCTCCCGCCTTTTACAAGCCAGTCAGCACCCTTGATTAAAATTACGAAACCAATAATTAAAATACCAAATTGTAATATCATATGTTTATCAAACAATCACCTGTCCTCCGACCTGTCTCCCGAAGCTTCAGCGAAGGGAGAAGCCTTGGCGAAGGAGGAAGAAAGCAATAAATCAAATAACCAATTGCTTTCTTAATATTAATTATAACAATAACTCTAATTTTTGGCTATCAAACAACAAATTTGCTTAGCCTGATGCTCTTCTAATAATACTCAAAAAAAAAGAAAGCTGTTAACTAATCGACCAACGACTTTCATAAAATATAAAGTAACCCACCGATAAAAAAATCTATCTCAAACCAAAAACCGTTTTTTTAAAAAAAGCAATTTTTGATTTTAAAACTATATAAAGTTAAAAATTGAAAGCATCATTACTTCTTTCTAGTTCCGTACGAAGATTTGTTTCTATATCAATATTTCCTAATTTAATTTCCGCTGACTCCCGCGAACAGTCACCTACTCCACTAACATATGCTTTACCGTTAAAATCTGGATTATTAACATCCTTTTCTATGCGCTTAACCGTATCTATTAAATTCTTAATATAATCTTTGGTCATTTTTTCAAATTCTAAAAAATTTTTTTTATGTCCATATTTTTCCGCCCACCATTCAAACTGTTCTGCTGCAGCATGTATTTCTTCTATTTTATTATCATAATACTCTTGGCAATGCATTTTTTCTACTTCCGTAAAATGTGAATTAAACTCTAACTCATACTTTTCTGGTAAAACTATTTCCTCGCTAATAATGCCTTGATTGGATTCAATAAATTCGTCTGAATTATTAAGATTCTTTTCATCTTCAGGGTCAACCTTAACTTCAGATTTTTTTAAATCATCAATGGCATAATCCAAATATTTATCAGAAGTTTGACGTAAAACCTCATGTAACCAGATTAATGGCAAATTATCTTTATCAGCATGTTCGACAAGTTTTATCATATCATTTATTGCAAATTCATATATTATTCTTTTACCACCCACATCTTTCATCTCCCGAAACAATTCATCAGAATGTGTAAGAAATAGCTCTGTTTTTTGCATATCATGCATTTCCATTGTTATAAATTGCTCAAAAGCATTACTAAGAATGGCTTTAGCAGAATCAAGACTTAGCTCACCTCCAAAATCCATATTAGAATCCGAATCAGAATCAGATTCGTTAGCATGAAGTGCTCCACCCATAACATTCAAAAGACCATAAAGGCCCAGACAAACAACGGCTTTAGTTGTTTTTCCATCCCACTTAATTTTCTCTTTTAATCCTTTTCCTAAATCTTTAAATAATTCAACTTGCTCTTTAAAAGTTTTAACCAGTTCCGCCTTGATATTCAAGGGAACTTTCTCTATCATTTGCTTCATTTTCTCCTTTTCGTCTTCTGGAACTTCCTCGGACATAATTTTAAGTATTTCATCTGCCCCTGGCATATCATAATTTTCTATCTCTTCTTTTGTAAAGACCATTTTCTCCTTTTCTTCTCCTGATAAATCTTCTGATTCTTGTTCTGATTTTTTATATTTTTCCTCTTTACCCGCTTCTGCTGGCATAATTTTTTCCTCAAAACTCATAAATTTAAAATTATTTATTAAATTATTACTACATCAGTAATATATATATATTATAGTATAGTGCTCAAAATATAATGTCAATAACATAACATTATAAACATTCAATTCTTGGCTATCACCAAACACCAAATCTTATTAGCATTATTATCTTTTAATAACTTAGCTATTTCTGAAACAGTTGAGCCAGTAGTATATACATCATCAATAATTATAAAATTTTTACCTTCAACAAAATTCTTGTCTAAAATTTGAAAGGCATTTTTCATATTTTCTTCTCTCCCCTTTTTATTAAGCTGAGCTTGTTGTTTAGTATGTTTAATTCTAATAATTAAATCATTTTTTAAATTATATCTAAATTTCTCAGAAAAGTTTATTGCAATTAAATGGGCTTGATTAAAACATCGCATCAATAATTTTTTTTTGTGTAAGGGAACGGGAATAATAATCGGATTTTCTAACTTATTCTCAATTTGATTATAATAATCAATCATTAATTGAGATAAAGATAATGATAATTCTTGAATATAATTATATTTATAAAAATGAATTAATTTTTGCAGTAATTCGTTATGAAAAGAAGCACAAACATGGATTTGGTCAATATACTCATTCTTAAAATGATCTGCCTTATTCGTTTTTAGAGAATTAAAACAATCCTGGCATAACAAAATATCATTTTTACCACAACCAATACATTCAATTGGGAATAAGGTGTCTAATAGCTTTTTAAACATAGAATTAAGCCATAAGCATTAAGCCATAAGATAATAAATTAGATACTTTTTGATAAACCTGTAAGCATCTTACCAATCTCTCTTGCTCTTTCAATAAGAACCTCTCTCACCTCTTTTGTAATATATTTCAATTCAAAACTTAAGAAAAAATAATATTTCAATTCTTCCAAAGAAGTTTGAGACATAACTAAAAAATGTCTACGATCTAAGGGGGTTCTTCTCTTGGTTCCTTCTGCTATATTAGCTGGAACAGAAATAGCGGATCTCCTCATTTGTGAAACTAGTCCATAAATTTCTAATTTTGGAAAATCATTGGTAATTTTATAAACATTTAAAACTAAATTATGAGCTTTTTCCCAAACCTTTAATTTTCTAAACTTTTCCATACAATTATTGAATATTAATAATAAACATGTAACTTATGGCTTACGGCTTATAGCTTACAGCTAAATAAAAAAGACCACCTGTCTACCGAAGTAAAGTTAAAACTTTACGTAAGTAGACGAAATGCGGCCCTGTTCTAAAATTAGCTTAACAAAATCTTTAAACTTTTTCAACCTCAATCTGCTTATTTTTCAAAAATATCTTTACTGTGTCTCCATTGTGAATTTTGTCAGCCAAAATTTTATTAGCAATTAAATTCTCAATTTTGTCCTGAATATATCTTCTAACTGGCCTAGCTCCCATTTCTGGTTCAAAAGAATTTAAAGCAATGTTCTGATAAATCTTGTTTTCTATTTTTAAATCAATCTTTTTGTCTTTTAACCGCTGTTCCAGTTCTTGCATTTGCAATTTAGCAATTTTAGAAATATTTTTAACGTCCAATGGTCGAAATACTAAAATTTTATCTAAACGATTTAAAAA
>CAZXCJ010000034.1:0-11925 GCA_964639335.1 uncultured Gammaproteobacteria bacterium
TTCTATCGGTAGGCATGGTGCTACCTCCTTGTTATTTATTTTTTTTGTGAGTAAACTTCTATAATAACGGAATATCCACTTTTGATACTCCATTTATCCTTTTCGTCAACAAATAAAAACTTAAGTTTTCCGTTGACGAATCTTAGAAAGTGATCAAATTTTAATCCAAGCCCAATAGCAATGCGACGCCAGTAGTACCCCCCCTTTTTGTAGTGAATATTTTCAAAACAAACTAAGGGGTCTATGTCTTGGTCAAAGTCAAGTCCAAGATCAGCTTGAAGAAAAAGTGTTTTTTCGTTATCTTTGGTCCGACTTAGCTCGACAAATGTCCAAGCATAAATCTGACCAAAATAGTATTCCGGGTTGAAAAAAATCTTTGCCTCTTTAGACAAGACCCTAATGCCCAGTTTCCATTTTGTTTTTGATTTCCAAGCATAGAATTCTAAGCCTGCAGCAATTCCAAAGTCAAAATTATTTTTTTCATTTTCAATTTTATCTTGAATCGCTAATTTAATATAAGGGTAGTATTCCTTAAATCGTTTTTTAATTCCAGCATAGAAATCCCATTCTTTGAAATCGTTTCTTTCATTGAAATTAAAATCAAGACCAAAAACAAATTTTGTGTTTGGCTTTTTTGCCTCAAGCTCAAGCGAGAAGTTAGTATAAATTTCATTTTCAAGCTCTACCTCGGTGCTAGAAAAATTTCTGAATTGAGCCCAATAATCGAATTGATTAGGGGAAGCAATAAGAGAATAGGAAAGCAAGAAAACAAGAAAGCATAAAGACAATAATTTTTTCATGAGTACCTCCACTACTCTAGTTTGACGATTTTTTTAATTTGAGTTCCAACTTGAATAAGATAGACACCAGGTGGCTGACCAACAAAATTTAATAATAAGTCTTCAATTTCAAGATCAACTGGCTGACCACGGACATTATAAATTTGTGGTTCAAAATTCATGAGGTTTTCTGGACGAGCTAAATAAATAGAGGTTCTAAATGGATTAGGATAAAGAATTACATTTTCAATTTCTTGTGGATTAGGAGGTATTGTATCTACATGAATCGTTTCAATAAGAGCAACGCTATCAATCCAAATTTTGGCATAACGATCGTTATGACCAAAATTAAAACTCAACCTAGGAATATCACTTGTATCGGTCACAGAAAAAGAAATTGAATGGTAGGTCCAGTCTGTTGTTACAGCAAGAGTGTCCCAGGCACCCATCCAGGGCCAAGGATTATTATTACCACAAAGGTTTACAATTATGCCCTCTGGGTAATCTTCTGCTCCTCGACACCACAAGGATATATTATAGTTCCCATATAGTGTTAAGACTCCTTGACTTAAAACTTGAAAAGCCTGGAGTCTCCACTCCTGCATTCCACCGGTATAAATTTCTGAATACAGAGAGTAAGAACCCTGAAATGCAACGGTGTCAGCATAGATTATTCCGGTTTCTTCCTGGGTTTGCCAGTAAGGATCCAAAGATCCAGTTTCAAACCCTGGATTCTCCAGGAGATTTTCTTGTCCGAAAAGCAATTTTGGCACCATTATTGCCAAGATTACAGCAATTGCGACAATTACAACTGTTTTCAAGGGGAAGGATTTTTTTTCTGTGTTGATATCATTTTTTTTCATGATACCTCCTTATTTTTTAATTTTTTTAATGTACGATTTATAGCTTTAAGCCATAAGCCATAAGCTATAAGTAAAATACTTATGACTTAGGGCCTAGAGCTTAATACTAAGTTATTCTTTAGGATTTAAATAATGGTCATTGCCAACAATTTTGCGAATTTCTTCGGCTTGCTGTATTTCTTCATCTGGAATAATTTCTTTATTATCTTCTTCAAAAAAACTCTCTTGCTGGGCTGGGTAATTTTCAGAGTCATTATTATTTTCCGGAACGTTTAAATAATCAAAAACCTTGGGATATTTAGGAGATTTTTGTTTTTTCTTAGATGGGCTTGGATTTTTCTTTTTTAAAGATTTGGGTTTTTTAAAATACTTATGCCAATTTGGTAATTTATAGGGAAATAAATTGATTAAAGTTATGCTGAAAAATAAACCCAGGACTATACTTAAAACAATGTTTAAAAACCAATTAGGTCGCGTTGGATTCAAAGACGTTAAGGGGGCATCTATAACTTTCAAAATCACTCCTTGCCCTCCGCCATGATAATTTTGATGATTTGCCAATAAAGTATCAATAAGATTATTTAATAATTTTTCAGACAGAAAAGCGGATTCACTATAAGTTGTAATTTTTAAAATGGCTGAATTAGGGATTATTTTGACATCAATAGTTTTTAGCCATTCTTTTCTTTTTTTTCTTTCGCTTTGGGCCAGCCCCAAGTCTAAGTCCGGATAATCGGTTAATAGTTTATTACGAAAAGAAGAGCTCAAAATCCCCTTTTTTAAATTATTAGCTATTGATTCTGAGGATTTAGAAGCCAAGTAAGCGTCCATTTGTTCTTGCTGGTCTTGAATAATTAAAATTTGAGCATTAGAAGAATATTCTTTTTTTTGCAAAGCAGTTAGAAATATTGAAATTATAAAAAACAAACAGAGAATTAATAAAATTGTCAATTTATTTTCTCTCAAGCTTTTTAAAAAATAAGTAAGATTAGTTTTTTTATCTTCCATAAATGTTTTATTCCCAATTAAAATTTAACAAAAAATCTTTTCTTAAGTCAAGTCGAGCACTGAATCCAGCCAGATTATTCTGAATTACATCCTCAAGATTAACCTGATAATTATTAAGATTTTCTTTAAAATTTATATTAATTAAATAATTGATTTTTTCTATGCCAGCTTGTTTTTGCAGATAAATACTATAATCTTTTTCTGAAATTTGTTTTTGGATATTGGCTGGTAATTTATATTCAAAAATTAATGATTTTTCTTGTCCTGGTTCAATAGCTATAAAAGTTCCAAAAATAGTTTTATTGTATTTATTATAAGTATCTATTTGGCCTTCTTGAGCACTACGGTCATTATCCATGGCTCCGGTAACTTTTATCAATTCTGAGCCCAGAGGCACTATTAATCTAGTATAGGTTCTATAACGAGTGGAATTCCAGGAAAAACTTCCTTGATGCTGATAATGAAGTTCTACTATGGCTCTTAAGCTATTATCTTCCATTTCTTCTAAATTATAATGGAAATTTCTCTTGATAAATTGGTCGCTTTTATAACTAGCCAAATTACTGTCAACTACCATTAAATAATCTTGGTCAGATTGAATGACTTCCCCGCTCCAATCAGCTTGGGAAATCTTTTTTTGGATATTTTCATTTTTACTATATAAAATAATATCTCTTGTTTCTAAATTTTCATTAATTAATTCTGCTAATTTTTTGTATTCAACGGCACCTAAATCAGAAAAGCTATCTATGATTACATTTGCCAAAGAATTAATAATATTTTTTCTTTCCCAATGCGTGGCATCGCGTTCTTGATAATAAAGTTCTACGGCTTTTTGTAAATCATTGGTGAAATTGTCGCTTTCAAAAATGACCCCTTCTACCTTCTGAGCGCCAATAATGTCAAATATTTTATTAACAGCATTGGGTGTCATTCCGATTACGCCATTTATTTCTTTTTTGTCATTGCTTTCAATTTTATATAAATTTAAACAATCTATGGCACTAAATGAAAAATCAGGGTCCCAATTACAATCTCTCATATACCATTCTTCAACTTTGAGATATTTTTTCAAAGGCGCAGGAATCTCATTATTTAATTTACCGATTACTTGGCTGTCTAAATGATAGATATCATCTATAAAGAATTCTTTGACTTGGCCATTTTCTACTTCTAATATTCCGTAAGTCCCTATAAATCCACCAGCGGGTCTTAACTCGTTGTTATTTTGAAATAATAGCAAATAGCGGCGGGAACCATTATAGCCAGCTATATCAAATAAATATTCGTTTAGGGGCTGGGCTAATTTTAAAATTTGGGACAAAGAATTGATATTATTTAAAAATATACTATCTTTTTCTTTAAAAAATATATTGGATAATAGTTTTAAATTTCCAACTAAATTAGTAAAATTATTTTCTAAAGAAATTAAATCTCCGGGGTTTTGTCCGAAATAAGCTATGAGGGTATTTTTATCTACATTTTCATATTGACCCAAAGAATCTATAATTTTGATGGCATCAGTACAGACAGTTTGGACATTTTTTAAAGTATTTTCAGTTTGAATAAATTTTTTTTTCAAAGGAGGAATAATTTTTAAAAATTTTACAAATTTTATATTATCTTGAATAACAGCAACGCTATCCTGAGCTTGTTTAATATAAATATTAGCGGAATCGTAATCATTAAGATTAATCTCCTCCTGAATGCCGGATATAATATGTGAAATTCTTTGACTGGCCGCATAGATATTTCTAATTGGTCCCATCACAAGCCAGCCTATATAAATTAGGAGGATAAAGAGCAATATTAAAAAAGTTTTTTTTATTCCTGATGACATAATTATCCGCTGATTCACTAAACGCTTTTTAAGAAAAGGCGTTTATTTCTGTATTTTAATTAAATTAAATAAGTAACTTCAGATTATATAAAACAAACAGGCAAATGTCAAGTATTTTTTGCCTGTATATAGAAAATTGAGTTTTTAATTACTCCACGGTTACGCTTTTAGCTAAATTGCGGGGTTGATCCACGCTACAGCCTTTGAGCACGGCTATGTGATAAGCTAATAATTGTAAAGGTATGGTATTTAAAATAGGAGTCAAAAGCCAAAATGTTTGAGGCACATAAATTACATAATCAGAAATTTTTTGAATATAATCATCCCCTGCACTAGCAATGCTGATAATAATTCCTTTACGAGCTCGCACTTCCTCAATATTAGAACAAATTTTAGAATAAACATCATCGTTTTTTGGAGCTAAAAAAACCACAGGCATATTTTTATCAATTAGAGCAATCGGTCCGTGCTTCATTTCGGCGGCCGGATAACCTTCGGCGTGGATATAAGAGATTTCTTTCAGCTTTAAAGCCCCCTCTAAAGCTACGGGATAATTAATACCTCTTCCTAAAAATAAAAAGTTTGATTTTTGATAAAATTTTTCAGCTAATTTTTTGATTATATCTTCTTGGGCTAAAATTTCGTCTATTTTTTCTGGAATATGCAAAATAGATTTAATAAATTGTTTTAACCATTCTTGATCAAATTTTTTCTTTAAATAACCATTTTTTTGACCCAAACGAAACGCAATCATCAATAAAGCTATAATTTGGGTAGTAAATGCCTTGGTAGATGCTACGCCTATTTCTGGACCAGCATGTGTATAAACTCCAGCCCCACAGCGACGAGCAATTGTAGAGCCAACTATATTACAGATACTAAAAACGGGTATACTTTTGGCCTGCATTTTTTGAACAGCCAAATCTGTATCTTTGGTTTCTCCAGATTGACTAATTACTAACATTACAGATTTTTCTGGAAATTGCGGGTCAAGAGCGCTAACCAATTCTGAAGCATAACAGACCTCAGCCGGTTTACCCGCTAAGGTTTCAAAAAATATTTCTCCTATTAGACAGGCGTGCCACGAGGTTCCGCAAGCAGATAAAATAATATTTTTAGCGCTTAGAAGTTCATTAAATCTTTTTTCTATACCCCCCAATTTTATTTGGTCTTCTAAAACGCGGCCAGTCATAGTATCTCTAATGCTTTGGGCTTGTTCATGAATTTCTTTTTGCATGTAGTGCTTATAGCCACCTTTTTCTATTTTTTCTAAAGACCAATCAATATTATTTATTTTAGAATTAATTGGTTTGTTGTCGAAATTAATAATTTGATAAGATTCTGGCTTCAAAATAGCTATTTGACCGTCTTCCAAATAAATAACCCTTTTAGTATGTTCCAAAATAGCGGCCCCGTCAGAAGCGACAAAATTTTCTTTTTTACCTAGGCCTAAAAGCAGGGGGCTGCCATTGCGAACAACAATTAGTTCTTTTGGATTTTGACTAGAAATTACTAAAATTCCATAAGCACCTTGAATTTTTTTTACTGCTTTTCTGGTCTTTTCAATTAAATTTTTTCCATCCATTTCTTCTATTAAATGAGCTATAACTTCCGAATCAGTTTCTGATTTAAATTTATGCCCCTGAGCTATTAACCAAGTTTTTAAAGTACGATAATTTTCAATAATACCATTATGTACAATAGCAATTTGACCAGTACAATCTGTATGGGGATGAGCATTGATTTCTGAGGGCTGGCCATGTGTAGCCCATCTAGTATGGGCAATCCCGCTTTGAGCAGAAGATTTTTCATTTTTTAAGGCCTCATTAAGATTTTTAATTTTGCCTACTTTTTTAATAATTTTTATGTTTTTTAAATTAGGTAAAGCTAAACCAGCCGAGTCATAGCCTCGGTATTCCAACCGCTTTAAACCTTTAATGAGTATTGGGATGGCTTTTGTATGGCCAGTATAGCCAATGATTCCGCACATGGTTAGTTGTTAGCTAGTTAGCTTGATTAGCTTATTAGTTTACGGCTTATATCCTGTAAAAAATTATTTATTTTTTTCTGCGTATTTTTCTGCAATTACTATTTCCCGAAACAATTGTTTAGAATGTTCCAGAGCAATTTCTGCTGCAATATCATTAGGTAAATCTTTAGTCAAATCTTTGTGCCCTAATTTTTTAGCCTGATTAATAATTTCATCAGAAACAGTTTTACGTTCCTCAATCATCTTTTCTAAATTTTTAAATAAGCCATTCACTGGTTTTTTATCTATAATTTTAGAAAGCGACAGAAATCTCTTACAATAATACCATAAAGTCTCATTAGATAATCCTTCATAAGCAGAAGCTTTTTGTAATTCATTTTTTACATAAATATCAGGAGGAATCAAAATTGTTTTTATATCTAATTTAAAAGGTTCTTTAATAGCTAGATCAGAAGTAATAACATCAAAATTTTCATCCTGGATAGCTCTTAAAATTCTTCGTAAGACAGCTGATATTGATAAAATAATCAATAAATGATTCATATCCATGCCTCTTTGTTCTAATGTTCCATGAGCATTAACCTTTACCGGAGTCCAACCTACTTCTAAAATAGACTTATATTTAGGCAAGTTAGCTTTAGTAATACCAGTTTTTTCCAGAAGTTTAAACCATTCTTTATGTTTCTGATCTATTAAATTAATAATATTTGTACCTGTATGTTTGTAAGAAGGCAATCCACCAAATTGAGGATAATTATAATATAAAGCATTGGGATATTCTAATTCTTGACTCCCTCTATAAATAATCATGCGAGAATCTTTTCCTAAATATTTTCCTTGATAAAAGGGGGAAGATTGCATGAAAGTACTGATAGCTGGGTCAATAGCAATCAAAAAATTATAAGCATTAACTAAAGATTCTTTATTTTTAGAGTTAATTAATTTTTTTAACCTGAGTTTCTTTTTATCAAAAACACCCCAAGGAAGTTCGGAGTGTAAATGGAATCCACAAGCACTGCCTGCTTTAGAAAATCTTTTTTTGCCAATTAATATTTCTTTAGTTTTATAACGGGCATCAGTTCTAATTTTAGGAATAAATTTGCCTGGATAAGTTCCCAAAGGACATAATCTTAATCCTTCTTCATCGGCTATATAAATTAGAGTTTTTATATTCTTAATTAAAGATTGCATGGTATCAATACTAGATTCATAAGGATAAGAACCAACTTCAATTATTGACTTGCCAACTTCTTTTACTATTTCTGAACCCAAAATATGGGTTTTTTTATTCAATTTTTTTAAAATAAGGTCAGCTTTATTAACTATTTTACCTCTTTCGTCTAAAATAAAAAATTCGGCTTCTAAGCCAATGGTTAGTTTTTTTAAACTCTTTTTCTTATGATGTAAAGAATTGCTTATTTTTTTAGTAACTTGATTAACAGATTTAGTTACACTTTTTACTGACTTGCTAACTGAAGATGTAATATCTTTTGATTTTAAGCTGGTCATAAGATAAATATATTAGTAAAGAAACTATAGCTATCCTATAGTTTTTGCATCCTTTAGCTTAGCAAAATTATAAGAATTAGTCCATCCTAAAATCAATTATCTTTAAATTCTTGAGTATATTTTTCAGCCAAGACAATTTCTTCAAACAATCTCTTAGAATGTTCCAAAGCAATTTGGGCAGCAATCTCAGCTGGTAATTCTTTGTCTAATTTTTTGTAACCCAATTCTTTAGCCCGGTCTATAATTTGATCCGCAACTGTTTTACGTTCCTCAATCATCTTTTCTAAATTTTTAAATAAGCCATTCACTGGTTTTTTATCTATAATTTTAGAAAGCGACAGAAATCTCTTACAATAATACCATAAAGTCTCATTAGATAATCCTTCATAAGCAGAAGCTTTTTGTAATTCACTTTTGACATAAATATCCGGTGGTATATAAATAATTTTATTTTCTAATTTAAAAGGTTCTTTGATAGCCACATCAGAAGTAACAACTTTAAAATTTTCATCTTGAATAGCGCTTAAAATTTTTCTTAATAAAACCGATACTGACAAAATTATTAAAATATGATTCATGTCCATACCTCTTTGTTCTAATGTTCCATGAGCATTTACTTTAATTGGGTTCCAACCAACGTCTAAAACTGATCTATATTTTGGAAAATTAATTTTTTTGATTCCAGCTTCTTCTAAAAGTTTAAACCATTCTTTATGTTTTTGATCTATGAGAGTAATAATATTAGTCCCCGTATGTTTATAAGAAGGCAATCCACCAAATTGAGGATAATTATAATATAAAGCATTGGGATATTCTAATTCTTGACTCCCTCTATAAATAATCATGCGAGAATCTTTTCCTAAATATTTTCCTTGATAAAAGGGGGAAGATTGCATGAAAGTACTGATAGCTGGGTCAATAGCAATCAAAAAATTATAAGCATTAACTAAAGATTCTTTATTTTTAGAGTTAATTAATTTTTTTAACCTGAGTTTCTTTTTATCAAAAACACCCCAAGGAAGTTCGGAGTGTAAATGGAATCCACAAGCACTGCCTGCTTTAGAAAATCTTTTTTTGCCAATTAATATTTCTTTAGTTTTATAACGGGCATCAGTTCTAATTTTAGGAATAAATTTGCCTGGATAAGTTCCCAAAGGACATAATCTTAATCCTTCTTCATCGGCTATATAAATTAGAGTTTTTATATTCTTAATTAAAGATTGCATGGTATCAATACTAGATTCATAAGGATAAGAACCAACTTCAATTATTGACTTGCCAACTTCTTTTACTATTTCTGAACCCAAAATATGGGTTTTTTTATTCAATTTTTTTAAAATAAGGTCAGCTTTATTAACTATTTTACCTCTTTCGTCTAAAATAAAAAATTCGGCTTCTAAGCCAATGGTTAGTTTTTTTAAACTCTTTTTCTTATGACGCAAAGAACTAGTTATTGATTTAGTAACTTTATCAACAGATTTGGTTACAATTTTTACAGACTTACTAACAGAAGATTTAATATCTTGTGCTTTTAAGCTGGTCATAATCTAATATATTATTTAAACAAACTATAGCCATACTATAGTTTTATACAATACATTGTATCAAAATATTCTAATAATGTCTACGGTTTTATTAAATATTTTTAAGATTTTTTAATAAAATATTATGGACTTTTTTATTACTAACTAAAATATCCCTACTCTTTAAATTCCATTTATTTCCTTTAAAATCTGTAATTTTTCCACCTGCTTCTCGAACTATTAAAACTCCGGCTCCTACATCATAAGGATTGACTCCTGGGATAGCAATTGACTCTATTCGACCACTAGCTACATAAGATAGTTCTAAAGCAGCGCTTCCTAATTGCCTGCAGTCTAAATGATTTAATTTTTGTTTTTGATAATATTTAATGGCTCTTTTAATGTCTTTAATTTTATTGCCATGGCAAAAGGCATTGATTATTTTACCATTTTTAATATCAGAAACTTTTATTTTTTTATTATTTAAATAAGCCCCTTTATTTTTAACAGCTGTAAATTTTTCTTTTAAAATTGGAGCGTAAACTAGGCCCATAATAATTTCATTTTTATAAGCTAAGGCAATAGAAATGGCCCAAAAAGGGTTATGAATAGAAAAGTTAGTTGTGCCGTCTATGGGGTCTATTAACCAAAGATAATCGGATTTTTGATTGTCTTGACCTTTTTCTTCTGAAAAAATAGAATGCTCTGGAAATTGTTTTTTAATTTCTTTAATAATAATTTTTTCTGACAAAAGATCGTTTTCAGTAAGAATTTCATGACGAGATTTTAATTGTATATCATGGCGATTAAATTTTTGATATTTTTTAATTAAAATATCAGCTGATTTTTGAGAAGCCCTTAAAGCTAATTGTAAAAATTTATTCATATTCATTTTATAATTATATAGAATAACACAATTCCCATAATAATTATACAATAAAGAAAAGTAAAGCCAAGAATATTTAATGCTCTTTTTATTTCTTTATTAATCATTAAAAAAGCAAAATATCCAAATACTAATGTTCCTGTTATTCCCGCAGAGAAAACAAGAAGCAAAAGTATCATTATTGTGCCGCTTATTCCCATTGGCTCTATTCCCATACTTTCCATTAATCTAAAAAGCAAACTTATTAATAAACAATAAACACCGACACCTAATGCTTGCAAAAATCCAATCGTACATGGTTTTATTTTATTTAGTTTCATCCCGTTAGATATTTATTTTTTAAATATTTATATTAAATTTTTATAATATGTTCCCATTAATTTATAATTTCGTAATAATTATTTATCTAACGGGATTCATAGTTTTGTAAAATTTATTTATTATATATAAGGGCATGCCAATATACCTGCCTATCGACAGATAGATAATTAATTCGTATTATTAGTATCATTTGTATATTTGTAATGAAATATTATAGCTGCCGCACTAGAAACATTTAAAGATTCAATTTCTTCGCCCATATTAATTTTAATAAAATCGTCTGATAAATTTTGAATTTTTTTATCAACTCCATGCGATTCATTACCCAAAACCAAACAAAACATTTTTTCTTTTTTTAATATCTCTAAATTATTAGATTTCTCAAGTCTGGTGCTAAAAATTGGCATTTTTTTCTTTATATTTTTTAATAATTTTAACTTCTTATCAAGCTCAATATTTAATTTGAAAATTGCATCTTTGGAAGCATTAATTACCTTATAATTATATAAATCCACACAGCCCTCATCTAGAATAATATTTTTTAAATTAAAAGCTAGAGCTGACCTAAGAATTGTTCCTAAATTTCCAGGATCGCTTATTCCATTTAAATAAATAATTGGTTTTTCAAAGTTAATTTTACTATTCAGCTTCTCATAAACAGCACAAATACCAGAAGTGGTTTTTAGATTAGAAAAAGATTGATTTATTCTTTCATTAATTAAATAAGACTCCTCTGCTGTTAATTTTTCAATCCCATCGAGCTTAGCTCGACTAGTCTTGTTTTTTTCTCCCGCAAACGGGATCCCGCCTCGCGGTGATAAAAACTCAGAAGTAATAAAAATTTGTTTAAATTTATAACCGCCCTGAAAAGCATCTTTAATGGTTGTAAAATTTTCTACTAAAAACTCTGAATACTCATCTCGATATTTCTTGCTTTTTAGTTTTCGTAAATGTTTTATTTTAGGATTATCTTTAGATTCAATTTCTATCATATATTTTTACCCTGTTAAATTATTTTTTATTTAATAAGACGAATATTTATTTTATCTGAATTTAGAGTATTATTGTCCTTATTAAAATAAAGCTCCCCTTCTAATTTTTCACCCCGCAAAGTTCTAGGAAGCCAATAAATATCATCACTCCACATTTGATCATAAGGAATCTTATCTAAGTCAAACCATTGGGGTTTCATTTCTTCAGTTTCTT
>CAZXCJ010000035.1:0-11562 GCA_964639335.1 uncultured Gammaproteobacteria bacterium
AGGGGCATTAAAATTAAACTATTTTTATTTTATCTACAATATTATATAACATTATATTAAACTCTATCCTTATAAACTATTACTTTATAAACTCTATGTAATTTTATACTATAATCCCCGCGCCCCTTACAAAAATTTATCTAGAATTTGAACGAAACTGGCGTTAAAAAATTTCGACTGTTTGACCGTGAACCCGAATGAAGTGAGTGGTTCACGGAAGTTTCGAAATTTTAGCCAGCGTAGTGATAAAATTCTCTCCCGCCTCTATATATAATTATAATTGTTGCCTGCCTTCGCGTGCCGTCGCCAAAGTGGCTTTGGCACGTCGGCGACCGAAGCAGCTACGCGCAGGCCACGTTTGACGTGGCAGGCAGGCGGGACCCCGCTCGCGGTGGTAAATTTTTGTTTAGGGCGCGACTTTTTTTTTCTACCTTTTTCTAGAAAAATGTAGAAAAAAAATAAATAAATTAAATTTAAAAAATTCCCTACTAAAATTAGAGAGAATTTTTTAAATTATATGCACATTATTGTCCGCTGGTGTAAATAAATTTCACAAGGCGAACCAAGAAAACTTATCTAACTTGCACTCAAAGCAACAAGGAGGGGTGTTACTAAGAGCTACCAACGGACAAAAATCTAAATATAATCAATTTTCAATCGCATACTAGAGTATAGCAGATATATTAAATCCTGTCAAGGGTTTACAAATAAATCTAAAAGATATAATATCAAACCATAAACTTTTACCTTTATACCCTTGCCTTTATACTAAGTTTATGAAAAACGATTTTGAAGCTCAAGAGCTTTCTTTAGCTCAGCGCAAAATAATACTTGGTCTTTTTTTAATTCCTAAATTCGGATTTTATACTATCCTAAAACTTTTTAAAATTTTTCAAGATTGGGAAAAAATTTGGAATTTAAGTTATATAGATTTAAAAAACAAAGGGTTCTCCGAAAAATTTATTCAGCAATTTGTTCATCACAAAAATAAAACCAATTTAGATAAAATTTGGGAAATTTATAAAAATATTCATCTGCTAACTTATTTTGACAAAAATTATCCCTTCCTTTTAAAACAAACTTATTCTCCTCCATTAATCTTATTTGCCCGTGGAAATTTAGAATTGTTAAAAAACAAAAATTTATTAAGTGTCATTGGGTCTCGCAAATTTAGCCAATATGGAAAATCTATTGCCCAAAACTTTATAAAACTAATTGCTGAAAAAAATATCACCATAGTTTCTGGTCTGGCCATCGGCATAGATTCTTTAGCCCATATAGAAGCTGTAAATACCAAGGCTTCTACCATTGCTGTTTTAGGTTCATCCATCAATCAAATCTATCCTCGTTCCAATTTAAGATTAGCAGAAAAAATTATCCAAAACGGACTATTAATTTCTGAGTTTCCCATTGGCTCGCAAATACGCAAAGAAAATTTTCCCAAAAGAAACAGAATCATTGCTGGCCTGTCTCAGGCAACTTTAATAATTGAGGCCTCGCAAAGATCTGGAACTCTGATTACCGCTCAATATGCTTTAAATGAAAACCGCGAGGTTCTAGCCGTTCCTGGCTCAATATTTCAAAACAATTCTCGGGGTACAAATAACCTAATTAGGCAAGGAGCTAAAATTATCACAGAAATAAAAGATATTTTAGAGATATATAATATAACTGAAAACAAAGAATACACTTATCCTAAATTGAAAAATAAAAATGAAAAAATAATTTATGACTTGCTAAAAAATGGTCCGCTGAACATTAATAAAATAATTTCCCTGAGTAAAATTGATCCTTCAATTATAATTTCCTGTTTGACACAAATGGAATTATCAGGTTTAATTATAAACATTGGTAATCAAAACTATCAGTTAAAATAAATAAATATGGAACGAAAAACAAATATATTATTGGGGTTTTTTATTACTTCTTTAATATTAGCCAATACCTTGGGTTCAAAAATAACCACCATCTTGGGGGTTAGGGTTTCTGTCGGCATCTTCTTTGTACCTTTGATTTTTTTAATAACTGATATAATCTCAGAGGTTCATGGATTTAAAAGAGCTCGAAATTTTTTTTGGATTTCAGTTATGTCTATGATTTTTACTTTGATAATGATGTACGTCTGCATTAAATTGCCTGCTAATGAAACCTGGAATAATCAAGATGCCTATCAAAATGTTTTTAGTAGTAGCATCCGCATGACCATTGCCAGTATAATTGCCTTCTTAATAAGCCAATATCATGATATACTTTCTTTTGAGTTTTGGAAAACTAAAACTAAAGGAAAATTTTTATGGCTTAGAAACAATTTTTCTACCATTGTCAGTCAATTTTTAGATACTAGTATATTTATGTTTATTGCTTTTTATAAAATGACTCCTAAATTTACTATTCCATTTATATTTTCTTTGATAATTCCTTATTGGTTATTTAAAATTGCTTTTGCTATTTTAGATACTCCTCTATGCTACTTGGGGGTTAAGTGGCTTAAGAAAACCAAAGAACACTCGTCCTCTGAATCCTTGGCGAAAGAGGAAAAAAACTAAAGAATATAAAAACAATAAATTAAAAAAACATTCAACAATTTTTACCCAATCATTCGATCCTGAAGGATCTCAGATCCTGAACGGAAGGGTAATCGGCCTCCCCGGCCATGCTCCGCATAGCGGGGTAGGCTGGCCGAAACAATTTAACTATTAAACTATCCCGCGTAGCGGGATCTCGCTACGCGAGATTAACAATTTAACTATTTAAATATATGTCTTACTTAAAATATAAAAAAGCAGTTAAATTTTTAGAATCTCTTAATAATATCCCTGGGATAAATTATATGAATAAAAGAGACTCTAAAAAAATTAAAAAATATGACCGTTCTTTTTTCATCAAAAGATTGGAATATTTATTAAACCTAGTAGATAACCCTGAAAAAAAATTAAAATATATTCATGTAGCTGGTACGGCTGGCAAGGGCAGTACAACTTGTGCTATTCATAATATAATCAAAAAAACTAAAAAAACCGTTGGCTCTTATTACTCTCCTCATACCACAGCCCACATTGAAAGGATAAAAGTAAATAATAGATATATTACTCCCAACTCTTTTGCCAATATTGTAGAGAGCTTGAAAAAACCCTTAACTGAATGTGCTTTAAAAAGTCCTTATAGTGTTCCTTCGTATTTCGAAGTTTTTCTAACAATTGCCTTAATATACTTTGTGCAAAGAAAATGTAAATGGGTTATTTTGGAAACCGGACTTGGCGGTAAAAATGATGCCACAAATATTATTAAAAGAACTAAATTTGCCATAATTACCAATGTTAATTATGACCACATGGAAATTCTAGGAAAAACCTTAAAAGAAATTGCTCGGGAAAAAATGGGCATTATCAAAAAAAATTGTACTTTTATAACTACCGAAACTCGTCCGCAATTATTAAAAATGTTTGCAAGGGAATGCAAAAATAAAAATGCTAAATTTATTAAACTACAACATGAAGATGATAATAATCGAAATAATCTCATAACCAAAAAAATGGGGGAAATATTTAAACTAAAAAAAAGAAGTATTCAAAACATTATTAAAACCAGCAAACTTCCTTGTAGATTTGAAACTATTCAGGTATCCCCAAAAATCATTATAGATGGTTCTCATAATCCTATTAAAATAGAGCGCCTAGCAGAAAATATCAAAACATTAAAATATAAAAATTTAGTATTGATGTTTGGCATGGTTGCTGACAAAGATTCTTTTGAGTCGTTAAAAAAAATAGCCCCCCTGGCCAAGCATATTGTCTTTACTAGAAGTTTAGCTACTATTAGTGGCAGAAAAACAACTTCTTTGTTGGGGTTTAAAAACATAATGAAAAAATTGGGGTTAAAAACTAAAACAAATTATTTTTTAGATCCTTGGCAGGCATTAAATTATTGCCTCTCTATATTGGAAAGTAAAGATTGTTTAGTCATTACTGGCTCAATGTATATCGTCGGGGATATTAGAAAGAAATGGATTAATGAAGAACAAATTTTAAACAATAGAAGAAGTTTTTAAATTAGACTTGTTGCATAATAAATTGCCCAATAAGTCTATTAATTAATGTTCGTAAAAATTAATAATAAATCAAAAAATGCCCACAAAATTAGTAATTGTAGAATCTCCTACTAAAGCCAAAACTATTCAAAAATTTTTAGACAGCTCCTATGTTGTGGAGTCCTCCTTTGGGCACATTAGAGACCTGCCCAAAACCCAGCTTGGGGTTGATACAGAAAATAATTTCGAACCTAAATATGTAATTCCTAAAAATGCTCAAAAAAAAGTAAGCGGACTTAAATCTTTGGCTAAAAAAGCCGAGACGATTTATTTTGCTACTGATGAAGACCGCGAAGGAGAAGCCATTTCTTGGCATTTAAATTATTTATTAAAACCCAAAAAACAATTTCGCATAGTGTTTCATGAAATTACTAAGCAGGCCATTCTAGAGGCTTTAAAAAATCCTCGCCAATTAGATGAAAATTTATTTAATGCTCAACAGGCCCGCAGAATCTTAGATAGAATAGTTGGTTATAAACTATCGCCCTTTTTATGGAAAAAAATAGCTAGAGGATTGTCTGCTGGCCGAGTGCAATCCGCAGCCCTAAGATTAATTTGTGAAAAGGAAGCAGAAATTAAAAATTTCAAAAAAGACGAATACTGGACCATTGAAGCCGATTTCAAAAAAGATGAAAATAATAAAATTACAGCAGTATTAAAAAAAATTAATGATCAAACATTAAAAAAATTAGATTTAAAATCTAAAAAAGAAGTCCAAAAAATCACTGATAATTTAGAAAAAAAAGATTATAAAATAATAGACATAGAAAAAAAGGAAACCAAAAGAAATCCATATCCTCCTTTTAAAACCTCTACCCTCCAACAAGCCGCTAACAATAGATTGGGCTTTAGTTCTAAACAAACCATGATGTTAGCCCAACAACTTTATGAGGGAATAAAATTAGAAAAAGAGAACATCGGTCTAATTACTTATATGAGAACAGATTCTCTTAATTTATCTAATAAATTTTTAGATGAGGCCGAAGAATATTTAAAAACAAACCTTGGGGAAGAATACATACACAGAAAACAATTTAAAACAAAATCAAAAAATGCCCAAGAAGCCCATGAAGCCATTAGACCAACTAATATATATAATAACCCTAAACAAATTGAAAAATATCTTCAGCCCCAGCAATATAAACTTTATAAATTAATATGGGAAAGGGCCCTGGCTAGTCAAATGGCAGTTGCTAAACTAGAAAAAACCAGCATCATTATTACTGCCCACGATGACTCTTATACATTTTTAAGCAATGGCAATATAATATTATTTGATGGGTTTTTAAAAATTTACTCTAGCAAAATAGAAGAAAATATATTACCGCCTGTTAAGAGGGGTGACAAATTAAAAATAGAAAATATAAATCCGGAGCAACATTTTACTGAACCCCCGGCCAGATATACAGAGGCCAGTTTAATAAAAATTTTGGAAAAACTTGGCATAGGAAGACCCTCAACTTATGCTCCTACTATTTCGACTATTATAGCCAGAAAATACGTTGAAAAAGAAGCAAAAAAATTAGAGCCAACAGAGATAGGAGAATTAACTAATAAGGTTATAACCGAAAATTTTCCTAAAATAGTAGATTACAAATTTACTGCTCAAATAGAAGAAGAATTAGATGAGATAGCGCGCGGAGAAAAAAAATGGCAACCTTTTCTAAAAAAATTCTATGGGCCCTTTAAAGAAAATCTTGAAAAAAAATATGAATCTGTTAAAAAAATAAATACTGATGAGAAAACTGATAAAATATGTGAAAAATGTGGCAAGCCAATGATTATTAAATTGGGTCGCTTTGGAAAATTTCTGGCTTGTACTGGATTTCCAGAATGTAAAAATACCAAAGCCATTATAGAAAAAATAAACATCACCTGTCCAAAATGCAAAAAGGGTCAAATAATTATTAGAAGGACCAGAAAAAAAAGGATATTTTATGGCTGCAGCAATTATCCGCAATGCAATTTTGCCACATGGAAGGAGCCAACTGGAGAATTATGTGAAAAATGTGGTTCGCCAATGGTGAAAAACGCTCAAGGAAAAATATACTGTTCTAACAAAGAATGTAAATAATATTTATAAAATAAAATTATTGACCCCGCTTAAGGCGGGGTTTATTGTAAAAAAAATCGTTTTTCATATATAATAAATGGTGTCAAACCACAAAGCCCGCCTGTACAGAGTTTCTCCCCACACTAGAGGCTCCGGAAGACAAGTCTGTGTGGATAGGTAAACCACGGATACTGATTCAAAGTTCCCCCTAGCCACACCTTAATTACGTTAAATGTTTACTATCTAATGAAATATTCATTCTTTTTTTACTAATTCGGTCATTCCACTTAGCGGTATGATTCTCATTCCGTTCGAAAAATAAAAATATGAAAACCTTGGAAGAAATTTTATACCTCTTTAAAAAAAATCGCCTTTCATCAAAAAATGAAAAGGATTTTAATGATGGGGCAAAAGTAATTACCAAGGCCTGGGAATTCGCTTCTGTCGCCCATCAAAATCAAAAAAGATTAAGTGGAAAAGAGTACATTATTCATCCCATAGAAACGGCCCTTACTTTAACAAAAATGGGCATGGACGCTAATACAATTGCCGCGGGGCTACTCCATGATATACCAGAGGAAACAAATTTTTCAATTAATGATATTAAAGAAGAATTTGGCGTAGAAATAGCCAAATTAGTAGATGGAGTTACAAAAATAGGCAGAATAAAATATAGAGGCGTAGAAAGATATGCAGAAAATTTAAGAAAAATGTTTATAGCCATGTCTAAAGATATCCGAGTTATAATTATCAAATTTGCCGACCGCATCCATAATTTAAAAACTTTAGAACACCATCCTTCCCGAGAAAAACAAAACAGGATAGCTTTAGAATCTTTAGAAATTTATGCTCCTATTGC
Organism: uncultured Gammaproteobacteria bacterium; assembly: GCA_964639335.1. Taxonomy (GTDB): domain Bacteria; phylum Patescibacteriota; class Patescibacteriia; order UBA1558; family S5-K13; genus JAIOTH01. The sequence continues at coordinate 7,000 of CAZXCJ010000035.1, forward strand.
TGGTCGATTAGGTATGTATAAATTTAAAGAGCAAATTGAAGATTTGTCTTTCCATTATGTTTATCCAGAAGAATATCAATGGACTTTAGATGAAATACAAACAAATATCAAAAATCGAATTGAATCTCTAGAAAAAACAAAGAAAAAATTAATAAGTTTATTAATAAAAAACAATTTAAAATTTATCAATGTTTACGGAAGGCAAAAACATTTATATTCTTTATACACTAAACTCTTAAGAAAAAATAAGGATATTGGAAAAATATATGATTTAATAGCTCTAAGAATTATAGCTAAGTCAAAAAATGATTGTTATTCCATATTGGGCTTGATACATAATAATTGGCAGCCATTAAACGGCAGAGTCAAAGATTATATATCTCAACCAAAACCCAATGCATATCAATCTCTACATACCACAATTTTTGATGAAAATAACAAACCAATAGAAATTCAAATTCGAACTTTAGAAATGGAACAAATAGCAGAATTTGGTATAGCCGCTCATTGGAGATATAAAGAAAATCAAATAATCAATGCCAAACAGAAAAAATTTGAATGGATACAGGACCTAATAAAATGGCAAAAAACAATCAAAAACAATACGGACTATCTAAAATCTATCAAATTAAATACTGATATATTTAAATCTAGAATTTTTGTATTTACACCAAAAAATGATGTAATCGACTTACCAGAAAGATCTACTCCTATAGATTTTGCCTACCACATTCATACTGAAATAGGAAATAGGTGTACTGGTGTAAAAATTAACGATAGAATGTCCAAATTAGATACAGAATTAAAAAACGGGGATCTGATAGAAATACTAACTGACAAAAATAGAAAAATTCCTAATCCTGATTGGTTAAATTTTGTTAAAACAAATACCGCCAAAGAGAACATAAGAGCTGCCCTTTCTAAATCACGGAGAGGTGGTATTAAAGAATTTAAACAAGATGTTGTTAAAAAATTCCAAAAATATATCAATAAAAAAAATAAAAAAAGATAAACCATTTTATCTTTTTAAAAAACATAGTGAAGAGCGAATACCATTACGCCGAAGCCTGAACAAAGCGAGGACGCAGTCTAAACTGCCAACCCGAAATTTTAGCGTAGTCTGGCCTGCCAGACGACTGACTACGTTAAAACTTCGTCAGTTAAAATTCTCATTAAAAATAAACCTGCCTGCCCCTCGATTCACTTCGTTCACTCGGGACACTCAATTCGTCTATAAAATGAATATGGTTGAATCTCACGAAGTGAGATGAAATCACGAGTGAGCTCCGCAAAGCGGAGCGAATCGAGTGGCGGAAGGGGAGGGAACAACTACGCTTACGCTTCGTCGATTTTAAATTCAAAGTGTCTTTTAGAAAATGCTCTCCCTGAACCACTTTTTAAATAGCTTTCAAAATTTCTATAAATCATTTTTTCTTGAAAAGCAAAATAACAATATAATTTCCATTTTCTTCCCCGAGTAGAAATATTTAAATTTTTATAATGTTCTCTAATTCTTCTCTTTAAATTTTTAGTTGAACCAATATAAAAATGATTTCTATTTATTTCTTTCAAAACATAAACATAATACATAATCGCTTTTCTTAATTATTAATAACCCACCCACAAAGCTTTAGCGAAGGCGAGTGTCATTGCGCCGAAGCTTTAGCGAAGGCGAGTGTCATTGCGCCGAAGCTTTAGCGAAGGCGAGTGTCATTGCGCCGAAGCTTTAGCGAAGGCGAATGGCGGAAGGGGAGAGATTCGAACTCTCGATACGCCCAAAAAGACGTATAACAGATTAGCAATCTGCCGCTTTCAGCCACTCAGCCACCCTTCCATTCTAAACTTTATTTTTATTAATTTAATATTTACAAAATATCTGTGGCCACCCCCGCATTCGCGGGGTCCTCATAAATATTCCTATTCGCTAACGCTCATAGATATTTATGGAATCAGCCACCCTTCCACAAAAATATTTTAATAAAGTATAATGTGTTTAAAATTATATCTAAGGAAAGGGTGATTGTCAATTCTTAAACTAAATTGTATAATTAAGACATGGTAGAAGAAATAAAAAATCATGGTAAGACCTTAACAAAATGGCATTTCCCTGAATTCGAAAAAATGGAAAGGTCTGCTTATTGGTATATAATTCTTATAATCATAGCTGTGGGGCTATTAATATTTTCTTTAACAGAATCCAATTTTTTATTTGCTGTTATTATCGTTATGGTGGTCATTATAATTCTTTTATATCAAAGAAAGGAGTCATTGGAATTAGATATAAAAATAACAGAAGCGGGCCTAGAAATTGGAGAAAAATTTTACGCCTACAAGGATTTAGAAAAATTCTTCATTATTTACGAACCTCCCGAAATATCTACCCTCTATATAGAATTTAAAAGCAACCTCAAACCCAGATTAAGCATTCCTCTCCAAGATCAAAATCCAGTCAAGGTCCGGAACACGTTATTGCTTTTTTTAGAAGAAGATATTTATAGAGAAGAAGAGCCAACTTCTGATTCTCTGACCCGATGGTTAAAATTATAAAAATATAATATAAAAATACTACCAGCCGAGCTTGACTCGGCTGAATTGATTTTACAACAATTTAACTATGCTCTTGTAGTTCCCTCCTTCGCCCCGCAGACGGGGCTACGGCGGGCAAGCAATGGACCCCGCTATTCAGCGGGGTGAGAACTATTTTTTGTAAAACCCTTAGTTGTTTAAAAATAAATTATATTTAACTATGCTCTTGTAGTTTAATGGATAGAACATGGGTTTGCGGAACCTAAAATCCAGGTCCGATTCCTGGCAAGAGCACCATCCTTCGCTCTGGAAAGCAGAGCTACGGATGGCACAGCCATCCTTTTATCTCGTGCAGCGAAGGATGCCCTGCATAGCTTTCTTGTCCTTCGTAGCCTTTGGCGAAAAAGGAAGCGAAGCATGGGCGGTTAAATAATTAAAAAATAACTAAATAAATATTATATAAATCTCGCCCGCCATAGCCTGAACTTGTTTCGGGGTAAGGCGGGTTCCCGGCAAGAGCACCATCCTTCTCTCTATAAAACTACAACTAGTGAGAAACAATCTATATAAAAATTATATATATATAACTTGTCTCGCCGAATCCGCCAGCTGGCGGAGAAGGCGGACTGGCAAGAGCACCATTCGACTCATCTCTCGCTAAGCTCGAGATTCGCTCATGATTTCCGTCCCGCCTTGCGGGACTACAACCATTCTCATTTTACAGATGAGTCGAATGCCCTGAGCGACCCTGAGCAAAACTAATCCTTGACTTAGCGAAGTCTAAGGGGAATTGAAGGGCAAGTATTTTTTGACTCCCATGAACAGGATTGTTTCATCGAGTTAAATTCGACTTCGCTTGTCTTAAGTTCATGGCTTCGCCACAAATATCAAATTAAAAAACTCCCTAAGGAGTTTTTTGTAAATTTAAATAAAAAATTAATCCGTATTACTACAACCAGTATCTATAATTCCACCTGGTCCCACATGATTCAAACCCGCCTCTATTACAGAAATTCCTTCTTCTAAATAAAAACAGATTTCATAATCTTCGGCATTAGAATTGAAACCCATGGTATAGGCACAAATAGCAGGAACCGTATTAATACATCCATCTTCTCCAGATGGATCAGCGAAATTAGTCCAATCTTCTCCACCAAAATCAGTACCACAATTAATAGTTAATTCTCCGGCCTCATCACAGCCCTCTGGAAAAATATTATATCCATCTGAACTATCAATATTCTCCATTTCAATAATCATACTTAATTGTTTAACATCAGAGACCCTTTTCGCATCTCTGGCCTTACCCCGAGCACTGTTTAAAGAAACAACAGCTAAAGTTGATAGTAAGCCAATAATGGCAATAACTACCAATAACTCAATTAATGTAAACCCCTCACCTTTTCTAAAAGTTTGAGATTCTATTTTTCCCACACCTTTAAAAAGGTGAGGGGTAAATCCTTTTTTATTTTTCATATTAAAAAATTTAATTATTTTAACTATTATTATAAATCATAACATAATAATGACAACAAAAAAAGAGCCCTTGAGGGGCTCTTTTTTGAAAAAACAACTAAATAGCATCTGTATAACAATTATCAAATACTCCGCCAGTTTGAATAGCGTTGAGCCCAGCAGTTAAACCACCGCTTGCTTGTTCTAAAACAAAACAGATTTCATAATCATCAACTGCAGGTGCTGCAGTTCCAGCTTCATTAGAAATAGAATAATCACATTCATCATCTCCAACTAAACATATGCCAGTCATAGAAGGATCATTAAAATTTTCAAACTGACTTACCTCTCCAGGAGCAGTACAACTACTAGCATCGCTATGAAAAGTAGTAGCAGCTCCACAAGTCAAAGCTGTACTAGCAGGATTACTAGTAGATTCCATTTCTAAAATAGTAGAAAGCTGTTTAACATCAGACAATCTCCTGGCATCTCTAGCTTTAGCTCTAGCGCTGTTTAAAGAAACAACTGCTAAAGTTGATAGTAAGCCAATAATGGCAATAACTACCAATAACTCAATTAATG
>CAZXCJ010000036.1:0-10131 GCA_964639335.1 uncultured Gammaproteobacteria bacterium
TAAATTCTTGTACAGGCGCGACTTTTTTGCCTGCCCGCCATAGCCTAACGGCATCAGGCGTTGGCAGGCGGGCTCTACTTTTTTCCCTGTCCTGAGCAAAGTCGAATGGATAGAAAAAGGTAGAAGAATAAAAAGTGTCATCAAGACAAAATTAAAATAAGTATACTTTTGCTATTAACAAAATAATACTTTTATTAAAATAAGTTAAACTAAATTTAGAATTTGTATTTATTCATTCTTCAATAAATAATGCTTATTTTATTAGATAAAAAAACCATAAAGGTGGAAAATGCTATTTTATGGCTTAGATAATAATAAAAGTATACTTATCCACCACAGGTTATGTTGTAGAGCCTTAAATTTAACATAATACATAAAAAGATTTAATGTTTAAATAATAAAAAAATACAAAAAATAGTAGGAGGAACAGATGAATCTGTTTAAATATCTAGAAACCAGCCATGGTCTTGCGGAGGAAGGTAATCCCGAACAAGCAGACTGTATTGTCTGTTTGGCTTTTGGGAGGAACGATATCCCTGATAATAAATTAGGGGCCATTGGATTTTTAATTAAAAATGGAACGGATCAAGTAATGATAAAGCGTCTGAAATCATATAATTTCAACCCCGGATTGCCAAATATTCAATTAGCCAAACAGGTTATGGAGTTGATGAAAAAATATTCTCTCTCGGCCGTAGTTCAATGGGAAATTGCCCTGGCTATGGACGGAGAGTTTTATGAAGAGCATCAAGACCAAATTTTTATTGTTTGGCCACCCAAAATTTGTAAAAAGGGTTTTAATTCCAAACAAGTTTTAGAAGCGACGATAATGATTATGGATAACCATGATTTCAATGTACCAATCTTAGTTGCTCACAAGCTACACATAAAAAGAGTAGTAGCTTTATGGGGAGCTATGGTTGAGGAAAAGCCCATAATCGTTAATCAAAAAGTTTTTTGTTTTGATTCTAATTCAATTCAAAAATGGACTAGGTCAAAGCAGGCCTGGAAGCGAAAAGAGTTTTTAGTTCGTATCCACCATTTGTTATTAGGCTGGGTGTGAAACAAAATATCAGGGTTGGCAGTATTGTCAGCCCTTTTTATTTTGTAAAAAATTTAGTATGGTATAATATAGATATAAGGTAAAAGGAGAAGGGAGAAAGATGAAGGGGAAAAGTTGAAAGGGAAAGAGATAGATTGTTATATGGTTAAATTGTTAAACTGTTAGCAATTTAGCGATTTAACAATTCAACAATTTAACAATTCAACAATTCAACAATGTACATAATTATTCTTGCTGGAGGAACAGGAAAACGGCTTTGGCCAATCTCTCGTCAAAATCAGCCTAAACAGGCAGAGTGTTTTTTTAATAAAAAGACCTTATTACAATTAACTTATCAAAGGATTTTAAAGGGCTTTACCAAAAAGGATATTTATATTTCTTGCGGTAATTCTCAATTTTCATTATTAAAAAAACAAATTCCTCAAGTTGCAAAAAATCATTTTATTTTAGAACCTCAAGCTAAGGGTACAGCAATGGCTATTGGTTTGGCCTGTATTAAATTATTAAAAAAAGATCCCCAAGCAATTTTAGCTATGGCAAATGCTGATCATTTTATAAAAAATACTTTTAAATATACCCAGCTTTTAAAGACAGCCGAAAAAATAGTTAATAAAAATCCAGAACGCCTGACTTTAATAGGAATAAATCCAGATTATCCAGAAACTGGTTATGGTTATATTGAGCAGGGAAGTTTATTTAGCAAAATAGGAAAACAATCAATTTATAAGATTAAAAAATTTAAAGAAAAGCCAGATTTAAAAACAGCTAAAAAGTATTTTCAGAATAAAAAATATTTATGGAATCCAGCTTGGTTTGTTTTTCGAGCTGATGCTATGTTGAATTTATTTAAAAAATATTTACCGAAGCATTATAAGAGTTTAAGAAATATTGAACAAAAAATTGGGACAAAAAAACAGGACGTTGTTTTAGAAAAAGAATTTAAAAAAGTAAGTAAAATTTCTATTGATTATGGCATTATAGAAAAAGTTTCTAATATGTTAGTGATTCCAACTGATTTAAAATGGCATGATATTGGGAATTGGCAAGCAGTGAAAAATTATTTTAGTGAAAATAAAAATATTTCTCAGGGCCGGGCCATATTATTAGAAGCGAAAAATAATTTAGTAATTAATAAAGAAAATAAAAAATTAGTTGCTTTGTATGGAATTCAAGATTTAGTAGTTATTAATACCCCAGATGTTTTATTAATTTGTCCGCAATCCCAAGCGCAAAATGTTAAGAAGATTGTTAAAAAGATTAAGCAAGATAAAAATTTAAAAAAGTATTTATGAAAAAAATTTATTTAATATTGGTTTTATTGGTCATTCTCGGAGTATTCGGGATTTTTTATTATAGCCATCAAGTTAACTACCCAATTTCTAAAAAAAGTAATCAGCTTGAATTTACTATAGAAATTGGTCAGTCACCAAAAAAAATTGCTGATTCTTTAGAAAATTCAGAAATTATCCGCAGTGCTTTTTGGTTTAGATATTATCTTAAAAAAGAAAAACTTTCTAATAAAATAATTGCTGGCACTTTTTTATTATCTCCTGATATGAGTATTAAGGAAATTACTAAAAAAATAACTTCTTTAGAAACTCTAAGCAACGAAAGCCAGATAACTATTATAGAGGGCTGGGGAGCAAAGCAAATTGGAGATTATTTAGAAATAGAAACTTTATGTAAAAGTGATGATTGGTGGAATTTAATAAGTAATTATAGTCAAAACTTTGATTTTTTAAAAAGCAAGCCCTTTTCAGCTAATTTAGAGGGCTATTTATTTCCAGATACTTATCGTATTTATGAAAATGCTGATTGTGAGGATATTTTATCAAAAATGTTGAATAATTTTGACCAGAAATTAGATGAAAAAATGAGAAAAGACATTCAGGCCCAAGGTAAAACAATTTTTGAAGTTTTAATTATGGCTTCTTTAATTGAAAAAGAAGTGCGTAGTGTTGAGGATATGAAGATTGTGTCTGGTATTTTTTGGGATAGGATTAAATATGGACAGGCCTTAGAATCCTGCGCCAGCTTAGCTTATATTTTAGGAGAAAATAAAACTGTTTACTCTCAAGAAGATACTCAAATTAATTCACCTTACAATACTTATAGAAACAAAGGACTGCCCCCAGGCCCCATAGCTAATCCAGGGCTAAATGCTATTCAGGCTGCAATTTATCCACAATACACAGAATATAATTATTTTTTAACTGATCCAGAAACAGGCCAGACAATTTGGAGCAAGACCTTTGAAGAGCATAAGCAGAATAAGTGGAAATATTTATAGCGATGCTAATATACTAATTTTACTAATTATACGAATATAAACTAATAATATTCGTATCATTGGTATGGTGCATTAGTATTATTAGTACCATTCGTATATTGGCATCGTGTTATTGTTTAACAAATCTATAACTTAAATATTCAAAGCTATTTAATTCAGATACGTCTTTATAAAATACATTTTCATCTATATAATAACTGGCATATTTAAAGTCATATATTTCATAATTAAAGTTATCTACTACTAAGATGACATTTTTTATTTTTTGGTCAATGGGAACATACCATTGGTATAATAATTTACTTTCTGAACCATAATATCGATAATATTTAGTGGCTGTTGTTTTATCATTAAATAAATAGTAAATATAATATTGAGGCAAATAATAATTTAAATGTCTGGAATTTTTAATAAAATTAGTTCGTAGTTTATAATAAGGACTGTCTCCTTCGCATATCAAGATGGTATCTTCTGGATTATATTTTTTTATAAAATCAATAATAGTTTTTAATTTTAGATCATTATTTTTTAAGTTTTTAAGATTTATTTTATAAGGGGCCACATTAATCAAAAATTTATTGGATAATTTATTTTCTAAAAAAGAATCGATATCAAAGACAAAAATAGTAATTTGAATCAATATAATACAAATCATAATTAAATATTTTTTCTTAGTTTTTTTAATTTTATTGATAGCTAAAACACCCAACAAGACGATAAGGGGAATAATAGTCATTATGTATCCTATTTTACCGAGGTGGATAAAACAACAAAAAATGAAAGAGGGCAAAAACCACAACAAGAAAACGGTTTTAGTAATTTTATCAAATTTAAATTTTTTTCTGACAAAGTTTAAAATAATTAAAAAAGACAATATATTGCCGGAATAAATTATAATTTTTATGGCGTTAATGCTTTGTTTAAACACAGCGCTTATTTTGCTTAAGGAAAATATAGAAGTACTGGTCGCTGCGTCGCTGTATTGATTGAGGGTAATTTTAAAAAATTGGAATAATCCACCACTAAGATATGCCGCAGGCATTAGCCAGGCCAAGCTAGTAATTATTAAAATACTGAAATTTTTTATTATGTCGAGGATGGGTTTTTTTTGATGCTTAATATAAAAATAAAAGGTATATAAATAAAGAGGAGTAAAAAATATCAGAATGCTTTGTCGAAGACCAATGCCTAGAGCAAATAAAAAACTATATAAGGGCAATAAGTTTTTTTTCTCCTTTATTATTAAAAGAGTCAAATAAAAAAAGATTAATGCAAATGTAGAATCTACTATATAGACATTGGCAAATTCGCCGTGAAACCAAATAAAGGGATTAAATAAAAATATTAGGGCGGATAATAGGGATAAGATTTGGTTTTTAAATATTTTTTGTGAAATTTTAAAAAATATTATTCCACCAACAATAGTTAAGAATATATTTAATATAATCATGGAATAGTTGGGATTATTAAGAAGAAGATTTATTAGTTTGGATAAATATACATAAAAAAAGTATCCCGGTGGATGGGGCTGGTGTAGAAGGATATCAAATTTTTTCATTCCCAAGGCCAGCTGTACAGAATCCCATTCAAATAGATATTTTGTTATAAATGGTAGGCGGCTGATAATAGTGATAAATATGATAGAAATATAAAAAATATAATTTTTTACAGGTTTGGGTTTTTTGAAAATATTTTTAATATGAGTCAACATATCATTGATTTTTTGTCTAAAACTTATTAGTATAAGATTAAGTTATGTTTAAAAGAATTTTAAAGCTTTTTAGGGTCCGTGAGGATTCTTTAGATAAAATAGAATTAAGAATATATGAAACAATTCCAGGCCTTTTAGTGTGGTTTACTTTTATTGTAGCGATATTTTTATCAATATTCAAACCAATTTGGGCTATCTATGTTATTATCGTCATAGATGTTTATTGGGTGGTAAGAATCTGGTATCTTTTTATGTATCTTTTTATTTCCTGGATTAAGTATATTAAGGCCCTTAGAGTCAATTGGAAAGCCAAATTAAATCAATTTGATAATTGGCGGGACTACATTCATTTAATTGCTTTGCCCACCTATCAGGAGCCATATAAAGTTGTTAAGGACACCTTTGAAAAATTATTAGAATCAGATTATCCAAAAGATAAAATGGTTATTGTTTTGGGCGGAGAAGAAAGAGATCAAGAAAATTTTTTACAAATAGCGCATCAAATTGAAAGCGAATATAAAGATAAGTTTCAAGATATTGTAATTACGGTCCATCCTAAGGATTTGCCGGGAGAAATTCCAGGCAAGGGTTCCAATATGCATCATATTGGTCGAGTAATGGCTAAATATTTTAAAGAAAGAAATATAGATTATCAACGAGTAATAATTTCTATGTTTGATATTGAAACCTGGCCCCATCCTCAGTATTTTAATGCCCTGACTTATAATTATCTTTCCGGCGACAATCCTGAACATTATAGCTATCAACCCCTAGTTTTATTTAATAATAATATTTGGAAGTCAAATCCTTTGGTGCGGGTGGTAGCTAATTCTACAACATTTTGGCTTTTAACAGACATGTCCCGCTCAGAACGTTTATTTACCTTTTCTTCCCATAGTATGAGTTTTAATACTTTGGTTAAAGTAGGATTTCATCCTAAAAATGTTGTTACTGAAGATACTAGAATATTTTTACGTTGCTTGAATTATTTTGACGGTGATTATAGGGCTCAGCCGATTTTTGTTCCGGTGTCTATGCAAACCGTAGATGTTGGAAATATTTGGGAGTCGTTTAAAAATCAGTATAAGCAAATGCGCAGATGGGGTTGGGGAGCTGAACATTTTCCTTGGATGATGACTCATTTATTTAAAAATAAAAAAATTTCTTGGAAAAAAAAATTTATTTATTTATGGAACCAGAGCGAAGGTGTTTATACTTGGGCCACATTGCCGATTTTAATTTTACTATTGGGCTATCTGCCAATTTGGATAGCCGATCAAACTATTCATTATAATGTTTTAATTCATAATGCTCCCCAGATTTTAAAAATAGTTATGAAGTTTGGTTTGGGAGGCATTATGTTTATTTCTTTGTTTAATTTGGGATTTTTACCAAAAAAACCCAAAGAAGTTTCTTGGCTGGCATATCCCTTAATGCTTTTGCAATGGTTATTATTTCCATTAACTATGATTTTATTTGGTTCTATACCAGCCACAGAAGCCCAGACCAGATTAATGTTAGGCGGTAAGTTTAGATTAGGATTTCAAGTGACTAAGAAGACCTAATTAGCTGTTAGTTATTAGTTTATAGTTTAATGTTTATGACTTATGGTTTAAAATGCTCCCAATAAAATTTTTATAGCCGTTTATAAATGGATTAATTTCCATTTTTTGTTTTCCTTCTAATTGAACAATAAGGGGATAGAGGAGCCCTTGGCCAGTTTGAATAATAATTTTATCATCACCCTTATCACCTTTTTCAAGGTGAGAGGGTAAATCTAAAAATACTTCGCCAGTTTTATGGTTATTATTTTCTTTTTTCTCTCCACTTCGGTCGAGACCTTCGGTAACTCCAGCTTTAATTATTTTTAATAGTTTGTTATTAAAATAAGCATAAGCTCCGGGCCAATTATAAAAAGCCCGGATTTTATTGTTAATGTCCTCGGCAGAATTTTGCCAATCAATGAGTCCATCTTCTTTTTTTATAATTTTTGAAAAACTGACTTGTTTTTCATCTTGGACTTGAGGACTAATCTTTCCCCGAATATATTTTTCTAAATTATTTAAAAGCAGTTTATTTCCCAAAGAGAATAATTTTTGACTTAAGGTTTCTTGATTATCTTCTGCCTCAATTTTAATTTTGGCTTGGGTAATAATTGGCCCAGCATCCATTTTTTCAGATAGAAGCATAAGGCTTGTTCCGGTTTTTTCATCACCATTTAATAAAGTTGCTTGGATGGGAGATGGACCTCTATATTTTGGCAAAAGAGATGGATGGATATTTAAGATACCCAAAGGAAAGGCGTTGATTATTTTTTGAGGAATTAAAGAACCATAGGCAATCAAGATACCTAAATCAGGATTAATATTTTTGATGATTTTTAAAGCCGAAAAATCTAATTTATCCTGAGTTAATAATTTTAAATTATATTTTAGGGCTGTTTTTTGAACTGGATTTTGTTTTTGTTGACGGCCAGTTTTTTTACTTGTTTTAGTAATTATTAATTTAATATTATAATTAACTTTAATTAGTTCATCTAAAAGTTTAGCTGAGTTTTTGTCAGAACCGAAAAAAACTAGTTTGGTGGATTTTGTATTGTTCATATTTGAAATAAAGTGTTTGAGATTTTAATAAAATTATTAACTCGATCCGAATGACTCAAATAATAGACGAATGATCCGAATTCGGATAATTCGGATGAATTCGTATATTAGAATCGTTTTTATTTTTCATCGTCATTGGCTTGGCCTTGCAGTTTTTTAAATTTATTTTCTCCTTGAGTGAATTTTTTCATTTTATCTGTAAAAAGAATACCATTAATATGATCTGTTTCGTGTTGAAAAACCGTAGCATAAAGTCCGCGGGCTCTGATTTTGTATTTTTGGCCACGATAGTCATAATATTCCAAAACTATTGATTTAGATCTGGAAACATAGCCCATTATTTCAGGAAAAGAAATACACCCCTCTTCTATTTTTTGTTTAGCAAATGATTTTCTTTTTATTTGTGGATTAATATAGGCCCGAGTAACACCATGATTATTAATCACAATAATTCTTTTGTTTATCCCGGCTTGATTGCCGGCCAAACCAATTCCATCATATTTAATCATTAAACGGGTCATCTCTTGAATAATTTTATTTAATTCTGGATTGTTAAAATTATGGACCTTGTCCAGTTTAGTGCGGAGTAATTTGTGAGGGTAGGTGATGATGTTTGGTTTCATATAATTAGGCGTTAGCCCGCCTTAATTTTTATAAAATTATGGCGGGTAGGCGTTAGGATTTATAGCCCAAGGATTATGGCTTATAACTTATCGATTATATCTATTTTTTTTAAAATTGGTTTTAGTTTAGTTAAATCCGCGTTCAAAGGATATTTAATTATAATATGTTTTAGATAAAAAGCAAAAGTTTTTTTAATGGTTGGCTCAAGGATAGGCATTAATTCTGCCGTATTTGGTAAATTATTCTTTATTTCATTATAAATCTTATTGGTTTTTTTATCTAATTCTTCCCGGTTTTTGTCTTTAATGGTGATTTTGAGCATTTCGTAGAAAGGGGGGTAATGAAATAGTTTTCTAGTTTTTAATTCTTCTTCAATCATTATTGAATATTGTTGATTTTTTAGATAATCATAAATTTTTAATTCTTGCAGAATTTGTAAAATTAATTGCTGAGGCTGAAAAGAAATTAATTTAGAGCAGAGTTGATAAAATTTTTCATTAGAATCAAAATTGCTATTTAGAAATTGATTGGCAATTGGTAAAATTATTAAATCAAAATCTTTTTTATTTAAATAATTCATAATTAAGCGGGTAGCAATAATGATTTGGTGATTTTTAATAAGTTTTAAATTATTTTCATGGTCTTTGTCTATGAGGGTGGTTTGATAATCAGGAAAGCTTTGTCTAATTTTAGCCAGTAATTGATTACCCCCAATGCCCTTAAATTTTAAGTTTGTATTTTGACAAGAGGGGCATTTTAAAGCCAAGGGGTATCCTTGTCGACAATGATAACAATATAAACTACCACCTTTGGTGGTGCCAGACCTGAAGGTGAGGATTGATTCACATTCTGGACATTTAAAGATATATTTGCAATCAGGGCAGTATAAACTTTTGCTATAGCCCTTTTTGTTTATTAAAAATAAAATTTTGCCATTATTTTTTAGGGCTTCATTAATATATTCTTCAGTATTAAAATGGATTTGATTGGCAAAGTACTTAGTGTCCATTTCCATTATTTTTATCTCAGTATTAATTCTATTCTTAGTTTCTAAAAATTTAATTTGTTTTTCTTTGGCTAAATAATATAAGCTGGCAGGTGGGGCATAAGTAGTAAAAATTAATTGGCAATTATTGATTTTAGCCAATTTAAGAATATTGGGCAAAAATTCAAAGCGAGGATTAATGTCAATTTGACTATGGTTTTCGTTTTCAATTTCATCAATAATAATAGAATCAATTTTGTCTAAAGGATAAAAAATAGCAGTCTTGGTTCCTAAAATGATTTTAGTTTTTTTATTTTTAATATCCTGCCAAATTTGATTATGTTCAGTTTTGTTTAAATGAGTATTGCCAGTTATAATGCTGAAGTCACTTGGTTTATAAAAATAGAGTAGATAAGAATAAATTTTCCCCAAATGTAATTTAGTGGGTGAGATAATAAGAGTTCCTTGTTTATTATTATCAATAGTTTTTTTAATTAAAGATATTTTTTCAGCAAAATAATCATGCTTGAAAATAAATTGTTTATTTTTCAAAATAGATTCAGGAATTTTTTTTAGTTTAAATTTGTTCTTATGTTCTTGTGTTTTTATGTTCTTATGTTCTTGTGTTTTTTTCTTTAGTGGCAGAGGGGTGATTTGATTTAAAAAATTTAATGAACTAAAATTTTGTTCAATAAAAAAATTATAAAATTCTATTTGATTTTTAGAAAAAAGAGGAGTTTGAATGATAATTTTATTAATTGGTTTTAAAATATGTTTGGGTTGATCAGTAGTTTTTTTAAGATCAAAAACCACTCCATGAATATTTCTATTTCTAAATGGAATTTCTACTAATTG
>CAZXCJ010000037.1:0-9921 GCA_964639335.1 uncultured Gammaproteobacteria bacterium
TAGCATCTTTTAAGCCAACTACATTTCGAGCATATTCAATAGCCATAATTTGAGACCCCAAACATAATCCCAAATAAGGTACTTTATTTTCACGAGCATATTTTGCAGCTTTTATTTTCCCTTCAATGCCCCGAGAGCCAAATCCGCCCGGAACCACTAGACCATCTAATTTTTTTAATTTAGACATTTCTGAACGATTGTTTTTTTCTAATTTTACAGAATTTATCCAAATTAAATCAAGTTTTAAATTATTATGATAACATGCAGATTTTAAACCCTCATTAACACTTATATAAGCATCAATATTTTCTGTATATTTACCTACTAATCCAATTGTTATTTTCTTCTCTATCTTTTTTATTTTATTTAAGAGTTTACTCCAGGAACTCAGGTCTGGTTTTCTGTGGGTTAATTTTAATTGTTTATAAATTATTTCAGAAATATTACTTTTTTCAAAATTAAGAGGTACTTCATAAAGTATTTTAACCGTGGGAGCTGGGATAACTGCCTCTGGTTTAACATTGCAGAACATAGAGATTTTTTCAATACCTTCTTTGGAAATTTTAGTTTCGGTTCGAGCTATAATTATATCAGGACTTATTCCCCTTCTCAATAATTCTTTAACAGAAAGTTGGGTCGGTTTAGTTTTAGTTTCATTGGAGGCTTTAATATAAGGCAGTAAAGTTACATGAGCAAACATACATTGATGATAACCCTGTTCTATTCTAATTTGACGGGCAGTTTCTAAAAAGGGTTCTCCTTCTATATCTCCTACAGTTCCCCCTATTTCGATTAGTAAAATATCAGCTTGACTTTCTTTAGCAGCTTTATAAATATATTTTTTAATTTCATCAGTAATATGAGGAATTATTTGAATAGTTTTTCCAAGAAACTTGCCCCTTCTTTCTTCGTTAAGAACTGCTTGATAAACTTGGCCAGTTGTGAGATTAGATAATTTACTAAGATTGGTGTCAATGAATCTTTCATAATGACCCAAATCTAAATCTGTTTCAGTGCCATCGTCTGTCACATAAACTTCTCCATGCTGATAAGGGCTCATTGTCCCTGGGTCAATATTTAAATAGGGATCTAATTTTAAAGTAAATATTTTATAATTAGCGGATTTTAAAATAGCGCCGATAGAGGCAATAGAGATTCCTTTTCCAAGTCCAGAACAAACACCACCGGTCACAAATATATATTTTACATTATTTTTATTTTTCTTTTCCATGCTATTTAGATTTTATTTGTATTTTTAATTCTACTTTTTCTTTGTCTATTTTTATAGGAATTTTGTGATCACCTATCTTTTTTAGATGATGGTGTAATTCTATTGATTCTTTATTTATATCTATCTTATGTTTTTCTTTTAAAATTTTATGAATATCTTCACTACTTATACCGCCAAATAAATGACCATCTTCATTGGCCTTGGCTTTAATTTCAATTTTTAAAGATTTAATTTTATCAATGATTTTATTTGATTGTTTTTTTTCTTTTTGAATTTTGTTGATTATTTGTTCGGTTTGACTATGGATTTTTTTTATTTGTTCTGCAGTAGCAAGTATGGCTAATTTTTGCGGTATTAAGTAATTTAAAGCATAGCCGGTAGAGACATCTTTAATCTGGTTTTTTTTACCGCTAGGCGTGTCTTGTAAAAATATTATTTTCATCCCGTTAGATATTAGTTTATTAATTTAGTTAGTTTTTTTCTTTTCCCCATATAGATTTTAGATTTTTATATTTTGTATATAAATTATCTAACGGGATTTATATTTTTAGGTGTTAGTTATTAGGCTTTAGCCCGCCTTAATTTTTGTAAAATTATGGCGGGTAGGCGCTAGGTTTAAGTTATTTATTAAAGTATTCGAAAGCTGTAATAATGGGTTTGGGCGTCTTCTTTTTTTTCTAAAATTTCAATTTTATTAATATTGGACAGGCCGGGATTATTTTTAAGCCAATTAGTAAAATTTTTTATTTTATCTTCTGGGGCTTGGGCGAAAATTTCTACTTTATCAGTGGCAGATAAATTTTGAACAGTGCCTACAATTCTATTTTTTTGAGCATATTCTACCACCGAATATCTGAAAGAAACGCCCTGTACCAAGCCATTAACTATAATGTGCACTATAAACATTTTATTGTTTTAATATTTCAATGGCTTTTTCTAATTGGGGATCTCTGTCATTATTATAATCTTCAGTAGTTAATTCTATCTCTATATCTGGAACAATACCTTCTTTGTCTATAGCTCTATTATTTGGAGTAAGCCATTTGGCAATAGTTAATTTGACAGAAGAACCATCGCTTAATTTAGTTAAATCTTGAACAGAGCCCTTGCCAAAAGTTTTTTCTCCAATAATGGTTGCTAAACCATAATCTTGTAAAGCGCCAGCTACTATTTCCGAGGCCGATGCCGAGCCGCCATTAACCAAAACAACAGTTTTTTTATCTTTTAATTTAGCGTTTCCTTGAGCAGAATAATTTTGAGTTTTGGAATCATCTCTAAATTTTTCTTTCACTATAATTCCATCTTCTACCCAAGCACTAGCTACTGATATGGCGGTGCTTAAAAATCCGCCGGGATTATTTCTAAGGTCTAAAATAATACTATCAACACCTTGATTAATAAGTTCATCAACTTTTTCATTAAATAATTTTTCGGTATCTTCGTTAAAATGGCTAATTTCTATATAACCAATATTTTCTTCATTTATTTTTTTAGCAATTTCCTCCTTAAGTTCGGATTTAACGCTAGCATATTGTATTTTATCTCTGATAATTGTGATGTCTTCTCGGCTTTGGTCTTTATGCATGACATTTAAAATAACCTCTGTGCCCTTGTCTCCTCTAATTAGATTAACGGCTTGATTTAAAGAAATCCCAGCAGTATCTAATCCGTTTATACCCAAAACTTTATCACCTGCTTTGATGCCCGATTTTTCAGCTGGACTATTTGGCAAGGGAGCAATAATTGTTAAACTGTTGTTTTTAATTCCTATTTCAGCTCCAATGCCTTCAAATTTTCCTTCTAGTTCATCGCTAAAGTCCTTTGCTATATCTGGCGGTAAAAATACGGAATAAGGATCTAATAATGAAGCTACTAGGCCGGCCTGGGCGCCATAAAACATTTCTACTTCATTAACATTGGGTTCAACATAATTATCTTTGATTGAATTCCAAACTTGCCAAAATAATTTAAAATTTACATCTTGGCTTAAATATTCCGGAACTTTATTTTTATTTAGAACCTTACCGCCGTCATCACTTGGATTTATTTCTTCGCTATTAGAAACACCGATAATAATGCCTATAAAAAAACTGACGATTATCAGTAAAGACACAATAATTATTCGGGTAGTTTTTTTGTTTTCTAATTTTTTTTGATTTCTACTCTGCAGATAAATATTTTCATCCATGATTTTGTTTAGTATTTTAATTATAATCTTTTTATTTTTGCTCCTAATTTATTTAATCTTTCTTCTATTTTTTCATAACCGCGGTCAATTTGTTCAATATTTCCTATTTCTGTTTCATCTTCAGCTATTAAGCCAGCAATTAGCATGGCTAGGCCGGCTCTGATATCTGGACTGGCTACTTTTTTTCCTCTTAATTTTGAGGGCCCATTTATTACTACTCTATGCGGATCGCATAAAACTAAATTAGCCCCCATTCTTACCAAAAGGTCAGTGAAGAATAGCCGGCTTTCATAAATCGTTTCATGAACCAAGCTCATGCCCTGGGCTTGGGTTAATAAGACCGTAAAGCAAGATTGTAAATCAGTTGGAAAGCCAGGGTATTCGTGGGTACTGATATTGACGGGCTGTAATTTGTTTATTTTTTTGATTTCAATAAAATCTTTTCCAATCTCTAATTCTACGCCCATTTGTTTTAAAATTTTTAATGGTATTTCAATATGTTGGGGATTACAATTTGTAATTTTTATATTGCTTTTAGTGGCCACGCCAATACAGAGCAAACTGCCAGTTTCTATGCGGTCAGGAATGACAGAAAATTCGGTTCCATTTAATTTTTTCACGCCTTTTATAATTATGCGAGGCGTGCCTGCTCCTTTAATCTTAGCTCCCATGGAATTTAAAAAATCAGCCAAGGCCTGAACTTCCGGTTCGCAGGCGGCATTAATTATTTCAGTTTGACCTTCTGCTAAAACAGCTGTGAGCATTAAGCTTTCGGTTCCAGTGTGGCTGATTTTAGGAAATATATATTGATTGCCTTTAAGTCCCCGATTAATAAATTGATAATTGTTATTTTTAAATTCTATTTTGGCTCCCAATGTTTTCAAAAAATCAATGAAAAAATCAATTGGTCTTTTTCCAATAGTACATCCTCCCGGATGGGGTATTTCAATTTTTCCACATCTATGTAATAATGGACCGATAAACATCAAAGAAGTTCGTATTTTACGAGCTATTTCATTATTAATTTTTTCTGAGTTAATGTCTTGAGCTTGAATGGATATAGAATTTTTATCTATTTTTTCTATTTTTGCTCCTAAACTTTTAGCCAATTTTAAGGTTAGATTAACATCAATGATATTTGGGACATTATGTAAAATAACCCTTTCCGAGGTTAATAAAGCTGCTGGAATTAATTTTAAGGCATTGTTTTTAGCCCCCTTAACAGAAATTTCACCCCGGAGCTTAACTTTGCCTTGAATAATAAAGCTAGACATATTATTATTAGATTAGTAATTTTAGGTTTAATATTAGATTTATTTAATATCTCAATTCTACAGGAAAAATAATATATTTTCAAGAAAGAATAGGTTATGAAAAAATGGGTTAGAAAAATTTATTTATTTTTAGCAATATTAATTTTTTTAAGTGCTTCAACTTTTTTTATTTTATTATCTTTAGGATATACTTATAATTTTTCTAAAAATAGATTTGAAAAAACTAGTGTCTTATATATTAAGTCCTATCCTCGAGATTCCAAAATATTTTTAAATGACAAAGAAAGTAAATATATTACGCCTAGTGAAATTACTCATTTAAAACCCAATTTATATAAAATCAGGGTTGAAAAAGAGAATTATCAGACATGGGAAAAGACCCTTTTAATTAAACCGCGCCAGACTGTCTTTATTGAGGACATATCTCTTTTTTATAATGAGCCCGAAACAGAAATCATTAAGGAAGGTAATTTTCAAGGACTTTCAATCTCTCCTGACAAACAGCGACTTTTATTTTATGACTGGGATAGTAGAAGTATTAATACTTTTGATTTATCCGGAAATCAGATTATTAATATTGAAACTGAGATAAATCAGCCAGAATATAATTTATGGTCAGCTAATAATCAAAAAATATTATTAAAAATAGGAGAAGAATATTTTATATCGTCGGTTTATTTGAACGAAGATTTACTGGCCCTCAATAAGTATATAAAATTTTCTATTCATGATTTAAAATGGGATAAATTTAATTCTGATCTTATATATTTTTTAGATTTGAAAAATAATGTTTATAGTTTTGTAATATCTACTCGAGAATTCCAGCTAATAAATATTAATAATGTTTGGTCCTATAAGCCAGAAAAAGATAAATTGTTTTATGTTTTAAATAATGAAGGCAAGGACGGTCTATATCTGTTTGATTTTAAGAAACAGTCCTCGAAAAAATTATTAGCTTTAGATAAAATTTCTAATAATTATAGTTTTATTTTGCCCCATAAAGACTATATTTGTTTATTAGATGAAGATAATGATATTTTATATTTAATCGACCCTAATTTAGAAGATTATTTAGTTAAGACCATTGAAGAAGTTAGAAATGCTAAATGGGATTTATATAATCGAATGCTATTAATGAATAATAATTTGGAAATTTGGTTTTATGATATTGCTGAAAAAAGAGAAATTTTAGTAAATAGATTTAGCCAGCCAATAGATGATTATTTTTGGCATCGAAATAACAATCATGTCTTTTATGTTATTAATGAGAAACTTTACGCCATAGAGCTTGATAATAGAGATAAAAAAAATATTTATAATTTAAATAGTATATATAATTCAGATTATTTTTTACAAAATAAAAAAGGTAATATTGTTTATCATATTACCCCCGCTGGCCTAACAAAAACTACTATTCAATAATTTTATTCAGCATAATAATCTTCTAGGGAATCTTCTTTTTCAATTGGAAATTCCATGTCTTCCATATCGGGAGCATCTTCATCTAAAAGTGGTTTCTGATAAATATTTTTTGCTTCTGAAGAGGAAGTATTTTTTTGGTCAATTTTCTTTTCTATATTTTTATACTCCTCAGCCACTATTTGAGGAGTTTCCTGTTTAATAATTTTAACGGCCTCTTGTACTACTTGGCGAGCCGTATCTTTAATTATTTGCATAGAAGATTCTTCAATAATTTGCTGATTATTGTTTTGAGCTACTAAATTATTGGCCTCTAGCCAACTATCTATTGATTCACCGCAATCACCCCACCAGCCTTTTAAGATAATGTGTTTCATGGTGTCTTGTTGAATATAAAAATTGTTTACGTCTGTAATTTCTAGTTCTCCACGGCCAGATGGCTTTAAGGTTTTAATAATATCCCAGACCTGATTATCATACATATATACGCCAACAACTGCTAGGTCACTGATAAATTCTGCGGGCTTTTCAATAAGTTTCTCTATTTTATTTTCCTTAATTTGAGCTACGCCATAAGCATTGGGGTTTTTGACTTTTTTCAAAAATATTCTGGCGCCCATAGTAACCTTTTTGAATTCTTCTACAGCCGGGGCGATGTCATCTTGTAAAATATTATCTCCTAAATAAACCACTACCTTTTCATTATCCACAAAATTTTCAGCCAGACCCAAGGCTTGAGCAATTCCACCAGCTTCTTCTTGCACGGCATAAGAAAAATGAGCTCCAAATTTTTGTCCTGATCCCAATAGTTCTAAAAAATCTCCAGCATGGCCCTTTCCAGAAACAATCATAATGTCTTTAATTCCAGCCTTAATCAGTGATTCTATTGGATAATAAATCATTGGTTTATTATAAACCGGCAATAAATGTTTATTAGTTACTTTGGTTAATGGATCTAAGCGTGAGCCAGTTCCACCAGCTAATATAACACCTTTCATATGGTTAGTTGAATTTTAAGTTTTAAATTTTAGATTTTAAAAGAAATCCGAATTTTTAATTTTAAAATTGATTCATTAAAAATTATCTTAAAATTTGAAATTTAAAATTTAAAATTGTTCCTGTATCTTAACACAATAATTTTTTTTGGCAAGCTAAAACTTTATATATTAGTATGTATATATATATTTGTCAAATTTTGGTTTGACAGAAAGTAAAATCAAGCATAAGGTTTATAGTAATAAAATATTTAAATAGGAGGAAAAATGCCAGTAGGAAAGATTCCAGATGATAATTATAGGTTATGGGATGAAAAAAAATGGAATAATTTGACCAATCAAGAACGTGCTCAATTAAATATAGAATCTTGTTTTGCTATGCAGGCCATTTTTAATCATGAAAAGGAGCACCTTTCTCTTATAAAGCTTGCCAGGGGCTGTATTTTAGTTATAAGAGTTGATTCTAATACCGGAACGACCATGAGAATGGAACAAAAAAATAAAGTGTTTCAGCTTTTTAAAGAAACAGTTATTAAAATATCTGAAGAGATGAAAAAGATTCTTAATGGTCAGAAAAAAAATCTTTGGAAGATTGAAGAGCAGGATTTTCGAAATGTTTTGAAAATAATAGAAATTGCTGTTTCGCACGCTAAAGTAGTAAAATTTGAAGAATTGGCAATAACAGAGCAGAATTTTTGTAAGATTGGCAAGATGTCTTATCAATTTAGGCATAAAAATGATTAGAGATTTTTAATAAAAAAGAAGCGGAGTAAATATATTTCGCTTTTTTTGTTTTGGAAGAATTAGTTCACCCCTCCGTCCCTCGATAAACTCGGGACGCCTCCCTTTGATAAGGAGGGGAAGTAAAGGGGTGGTTAATTTGATAGATAATCTTGTAGCGCCTCTTTCCAGCTTCGTAATTTAGGAAATTTATTATTGTTTAAGACAGCATTGATTGGCCGGCTAACTTTAGAAGGATATTCTTGATAAGAAATAGGATTGGTTTTAATATCAATCTTTTTTATTTTAAATATCTCATTAGCAAATTCATAAGGAGTAGTTTTATCTTCATTTACTAAATGATAAATTCCGAATGGATATTTTTTTTCTATTAATTTTTTAATTGCTTGAGCTAAGTCTTTAGTATAAGTAGGTTTAGAAAATTGGTTATTTACTAAGTTTAACTCCCTGGCCGCGCCTGCGGCTTGCCGCGGGCAGGCCTTTTTTTCTTGAGATAGTTCAATCATGCGGTCTACAAAATTTACCCCTCGTTCTTTACCTTTTTGTAGATTGTGCCCATATAACCAAGAAGTCCTGATTAAATAAAAATTTTTGCAATTTTCTATTAGTAATTTTTCACCAAGAGTTTTAGATCTGCCATAAGCATTTTGAGAATTGGGCTGGTCATTTTCATCATAACCTTCTTTTTTTTCTCCATCAAAAACATATTCAGTACTAATATGAATTAAAATAATATTTAAATTTTTACAAATCTGAGCCAAATTACCAACAGCTTTGCCATTTATTAAATTAGCTAATTTTTGATTATCCTCTGCTTTTTCTACATCGGTATAGCCAGCACAATTAATCATTATATCTGGTTTTATTTGCTTTAATTCTTTTTTAACTTTTTTAAAGTCAGTTAAATCAAGTTTTTCCTTATCATATAAAATCGGTTGATAATCAGAAAATATTTCAGCCATGTCTTGACCGAGCATTCCCTGGGCACCAAGTATTAATATTTTGAGATTTTTAGACATAAAACTTTGTAAATTCTGTTTATGTTTTTTTATGAATTATTAGGCACTAGGTGATAGTCGTTAGTCGTTAGGCATTAGTACTCATATAACCCACTGACTAATGACTATTGCCTATTTACATACTGTTTTTCATAATACTTTTGATATTCTCCAGATTTAATCCCTTTCCACCAATTTGGATTGTCTTGATACCATTTTAAAGTTTGTTCTAACCCTTCTTTAAAATCTACTTGTGGTTCCCAACCAAGTTCGTTTTTAATTTTAGAAAAATCAATAGCATATCTAAAATCATGACCTTTTCTATCAGGAACTTTCTCAATCATTTCATTACCTTTTTTAAAGTATTTTAAAATTAAATTAGTGATTTCTAAATTAGTTTTTTCAGCATCTCCACCCACACAATAAGTCTCCCCTATTTTGCCTTGATGCAAAATTAAATCTAAAGCACTAGAATGGTCATCAACATGAATCCAATCTCTAACATTTAAACCCTCTCCGTATAGAGGAACCTTTTTGCCTTCAATTAAATTAGTAGCAAATAAAGGAATGAATTTTTCCGGGAACTGATAGGGTCCGTAATTATTAGAGCAATTGGAAATGGTTATTGGCAGATTAAAAGTATGGTAATAAGCGCGGACTAAATGATCGGCGGCAGCTTTAGAGGCCGAATAAGGACTTCTAGGGTCATAAGGAGTTTTTTCGTTAAACCTGCTATCTTTTCCCAATGTTCCAAAAACTTCATCTGTGGAAATGTGGTGAAATCTTTTTATTTTAAGTTCTTTGGCTGTTCTTAATAAAACATTTGTTCCCAAAACATTTGTTTTAACAAAAGTGTCTGGATCCATTATTGATCTATCTACATGTGTTTCTGCAGCAAAATGGACCACCCAATCGCAATCACTCATGGCCGACTTAACCTCTTCGGAATTGCAAATATCCCCCTTTATAAATTCATAGTTAGGATTATTTTCGATTGACTTTAAATTATTTAAATTGCCAGCATAGGTTAATTTATCAAAATTAACTATTTGATAATCAGGATATTTTTTCATCA
>CAZXCJ010000038.1:0-9909 GCA_964639335.1 uncultured Gammaproteobacteria bacterium
GGCCTTGTTTTATTAATCTTTGATCACTTTTTTAAAAATGGGAATTAGGGGAAGTAGTAAGATCATGGAAATTAGACTTTTCAAAATTGAAAGTATGCCGGGTAGAAATATAAATTTGAATATTTTATACCAACAAACGCAATAACAGTATATTTTTTTAAGTAGCATTTTACCTCCTACTTATTTTTTATTTTTTAAATACTTTGAATTATAACTTATAGCAAATATTCCCAAAATTGACAAGTAGGCAGTGGTAAATTCTCTGTTAATTTTAAATTTTTCTGGATTTTTAACTTCCAATATTAAAAATAAAAGCATGATTAAAGTATAGGCAATAATAAATATTTCTCCTTTATATTGCGAAAGAAATTTTTTGTCTTTCCATCTTCGAAATTCTTTAACACTAGTAAAGATAGATAAGACGCAAATATAAATAATAGTGATTGTTCTTAAAGAACTAGAACAATTTATTATTCCAAAAAAATCTGATACAAAAAAGAGGGCAGTTAAAATTCCCCAGCCATAAGTTAAGATTCTCCAAAATAATAATTTTTCTTTGTGTTTTATTTTCTTTTGCATAGTGTTTTCATTATACTTTGTTTTTTGTTTAAAATAAAGGCGTTAGGCTCTCTGTCAAATAAGGTGGCGCTCAAAATAATAAAAATATAATTATTATAATAACTTTTTTTATAGTATTTGTATTTTAAGCGCCCTTACAAGAATTTAGATACAATTCAAATGAAGACAGGTAGAATTTCTACGAGGAATAAGTATGACGAGTATTGAAATTAATTTGTCTGCCCGTCCTCCGCAGTAGCAGGCCACTGCTACGGAGGATGGAAATGATGAATTGTCCCCTGCCTCTATATAAAATATAATTGTTGCGGGGTCCCTCTTTGCGGGATAAATTCTTGTACAGGCGCGACTTTTTAGCTCTACCTTTTTCTAGAAAAAGGTAGAAGAATAAAAAGTGTCATCAAGACAAAATTAAAGTGACTATACTTTTACTATTAACAAAATAATATATTATTAAAATAACTTAAACTAAATTTAGAATTTATATTTATTCATTCTTCAATAAATAATGCTTATTTTATTAGATAAAAAAACCATCAAGGTGGAAAATGCTATTTTATAGCTTGGGTAATGATAAAAGCATACTTATCCACCACGGGTTATATTGTAGAGCCAAAGCGTTATTGACAAGGGCGCTTATATATGATACACTTTGAACATAATAAATTTATGTCACCTTTAAATATATTACAAATAGTAATAGCAGTATTACTTATTATTACGGTATCATTACAAAGTCGCGGTGGCGGACTTTCTTCTATTTTTGGCGGCGGCGGAGGATCTTTTCAAACCAAAAGAGGTTTAGAAAAGTCTTTATTTATAGCAACTATTGTATTAGCCAGCCTGTTTTTAATAATAAGCTTATCCCATATTTTTATTTAAATTAGGCCTACTATGTAATTTATTATGCAGTAGGTTTAATAGACATCTTCTAAATATATTTAATTAGTAATTACGTTCATCTGCTCAAAAAATTTTTTATTAAATTAAAAAGCCATTTTTCTAAGGAAAATTTTCCGGTAGTTTTTTTTAATAAAACTTTTAAAATAATTTCTTCAAAAACTAAATCTTTGTTTAATTCACGCAATGATGCAGATAAAAAATTTATATTTAGTTTATCTCATCGCATATTACCGACCAAAAAACAGATTAAGCAGTTTAAGTATTTTTTATCTCCCCGAGAAAAGAAAATTATCATTATATCTATTTTACTAATTGTATTATCAGTTGCTTGGTTGTTTATCAGAGTAGCTGGTGTACATTTTGTTAAGGCCCCCAAGCATGGAGGTGAATATACAGAGGGTTTAATTGGATCTATTCAATATTTAAATCCCATACTTTGTCAGGCCAATGATGTGGATAGAGATATGTCCAGATTAATTTTTTCAGGACTTTTTAAAGTAAATATTAATGGTGAATTGGAGAATGATTTGATTAGTAATTATATAATAAGCGATGATAAAAAGACCTATGTTTTTACTTTAAAAAAGGGTGTTTTATGGCATGACAAAACCAAGCTAAGCACTAATGATATTGGATTTACTTTGCACCTTATTCAAAATGTAGAATTTAGTAGTCCTTTATATAAAACTTTTCAAGGAGTTGGTTTTGAAAAAATTTCTGATAATTCTTTTAAATTAATTTTACCTGAGCCATTTGGTCCGTTTTTATCAACTTTAACCTTTGGTATAATGCCTGAACATCTTTGGCAGGCGGTTAATCCGGAAAATGCCAACTTAAGCGAACTTAATAAAAAACCTATTGGCACTGGACCATTTAAATATAAGTCGTTTAAGAAAGATTCAGCTGGATATATTAAGCAATATAATTTAGTGGTTTTTAAGGATTATTATTCGACTGTGCCATATATAGATAAAATTAGCTTTAAATTATTTCCAGATTCTGATTTAGCCTTTCAGGCATTAAAAAATAATCAAATTGATGGAGTTAGCTACGTATCACAAAGCAATTTAAAGACCATTAGTGATTCTAATAATTTTAATATCTATAATTTTAATATGCCGCAATATTCAGCTTTATTTTTTAATCCCAAAAAACAAGCATTATTAAAAGATGAAAATATTAGAAAAGCCCTTTATCTCTCTATTGATAAAACTGAATTAGCTCAAGAGATAGGCACAGAACGGGAAATTGCTTATGGACCATTGGATTTTATAATTCCACCCGGAGAAGACGAATATGACATAAAGAAGAGTGCGGAGATATTAAAAGAAGCTGGTTGGGCACCGGAAGATGATGTGTTAAAAAAAGACGAACAAGAATTTGAATTGACCATTACCAGCGTTGATAATGATGAGTATATAAGTATTCTTCAATATGTTAAAAAGCAATGGAGTAAGTTGGGCATTGTAACTAATTTAGAAATAATTCCTAGACAAAAAATAGCCAGCCAAATTATTGAGCCACGTGAATATGAAATATTGCTTTTCGGGCAAATTTTATCTTACGACCCAGATCCTTATCCTTTTTGGCATTCTTCCCAAACCAAGACTGGTTTGAATTTGAGTATTTTTGCTAATTTATCAATAGATGAATCTTTGGAATCGGCCAGAAGAGTTACTTCTTTTGAAGAAAGATTAAAAAAATATCAGGATTTTCAAAATGTTTTAAAGCAAGAAAATTTAGCCATATTTTTGTTTAGACCGACATATTACTATCCTTTAAATAATAGAATAAGTGGAGTAGATACTAAAGTTATTTATCTCCCAGCTGATAGATTTTTTAATATTAATAATTGGTATATTAAAACTAAAAAGATTTTAAAATTTAAGGAAAATTAATAAGTTAATTTCTCAACAAATTTAAAATTTTAATGAGCGATTAAGGAATCAATATTGATTTTGTATTTTTATACTTTGAGATGGTTACAAAATAGTTTTGTAACTACCTCCTTTTCTAAATTAATAAACAAATCCAAGCATTTTTCTGTAGGATATTTTGAAAGATGCTGGATAAAATAAATTTTATGATGACGAAAAAAAATAGTTTTCAAAGAACTAAAAACAAGAGTAAATATAATAAAAAAACTGCCGAAGTTAAGACATATGATCACGGAAAACTAAAGATTATAATAGTTGGTGGAAATGAAGAAGTCGGGCGCAATATGACTATCATGGAATATGAAAATAATATCATTATTATTGATATGGGTATTCAATTTCCAGAAGAAGATATGCCGGGCATTGATTTTATAATTCCCAATATTGAATATTTAAAAGGCAAAGAAAAAAATATTAAAGGAGTTATTATTACCCACGGTCATTTAGATCACATTGGAGCAGTTTCTTATTTGTCTCCATCTTTGGGCAATCCAACTATTTATAGTTCTCCTCTAACCCTAGGAATGATTAAAAAGAGACATGAAGAATTTAAAGATTTGTCGCCTCTAAATTTGCAAGCAATTACAACTAATGATTTTATAAATTTAGGATATTTTAAAGTTTCATTTTTTGCGGTTAGCCATAACATCCCGTCTTCTATGGGGATAATTGTTGATACTCCTTTAGGTAAAGTAATTCATAGTGGTGATTTTAAATTAGATTTTGATGGTCCAGCTCGAGATTTGCCAGAAATTTCTAAAATTGCCGCCCTAGGCGAAAAAAACGTCTTGGCCTTATTATCGGATTCAACCAATGCAAGTCATTCTGGCCATCAAATTAGTGAATCAGAAATTCAAACTAATTTATTTAATATTATTAGAAACGCCAATGGCCGAGTGATTATTGGAACATTTTCATCTTTATTGAATAGATTACAACAAATATTTGCGGCTTGTGAAAAATTAAATAAAAAGATTTTAATTGACGGCTATAGTATGAAAACCAACGTAGAAATAGCTCATCAATTAGGATATTTAAATTTTAAAAAAGATAGTTTTATCACTGAAAAACAGCTTAAGGAATATCCAGATAATAGAATTGTGATTTGCTGCACTGGGGCCCAAGGAGAGGATAGGGCGGTTTTAATGCGTATTGTTAACAACGAACATCGCTTCTTAAAAATTGGCAAGAACGATACTGTAGTATTTTCATCTTCAGTTATTCCGGGCAATGAAAGATCTGTGCAAAGACTAAAAGATAGTTTATATAGGCAGGGAGCAGAAGTAATCCATTATCAAATGATGGATGTTCATGCTGGCGGACATGCTAAAAAAGAGGATTTAAAATTAATGATTAATTTAATTAGGCCAAAATATTTTGTACCCATTGAGGGCAATCATTCATTTTTACATATTCATGCTAAAATTGCCGAAGAAACTGGAATACCTCCCAAAAATATTTTTATTGCTGATAATGGTCAAGTAATAGAATTTACCAAACTTGGCGGAAAATTAACTAACAAAAGAGTTCCCTCAGATTATGTTTTTGTTGATGGTTTGGGTGTTGGCGATGTTTCTCATATTGTTTTACGGGATAGAAAACAAATGTCGGATGATGGCATGATTGTGGCCATAGCCACTATTAGTGCTAAAACTGGCGAATTAATTCATTCACCAGATATTATTTCTAGAGGCTTTGTTTATATGAAGGAAAATAAAGAATTAATTGAAAGAGCTAGAAATAAAGTTAGACAGATTATGAAAGCCAACAATCCTAAAAACATGGCCAATGATATGTTTATTAAAAATAAAATGAGAAATCAATTAGGTGATTTGCTTTTTAAAGAAACTGAAAGACGGCCCATGGTATTGCCAGTGATTATTGAGGTATAAAAGCTGTAAGTCATAAGCTATAAGTTTTAAGTATTGAATTAATTGGCTTGTTAGCTTTGGGGCTTATAGGTATAATAAAGTTATAAGTATTAATTAGGCGTTAGTCGTCAGGCGTTAGGGAATTTCCTAATAACTATTGACTAATGACTATCGACTAAAAATTTATGAGTTTAACCCGTTAGATATATAAATAAAAGAATTTAACGAATTTAATGGGACATAAAATGACTTCTTAATAAATATAATTTTAAAAATATGACTAAAGAAGAATTATCTAACGGGTTGAATAAAAAAATATTATTTTCAGGGATACAGCCCACAGGTGATTTACACATTGGGAATTATTTAGGTGCTTTGAAAAATTGGGTTGAATTGCAGGATAAATATGAATGTTTTTATTCAATTGTGGATTTACATGCCATTACAATTGATTATGATCCAGCCAAATATAAAGAGCAGATCTTAGATACTGCTATTGACCTTTTGGCCATAGGCATTGATCCTAAAAAATCAGTTTTATTTGTTCAATCCCAGGTTCCAGAGCATACAGAATTAACTTGGTTATTTAATACCTTGACCCCAATAGCCGAGTTACAAAGGATGACACAGTTTAAAGATAAATCTCGGCAAAATGCTCAAAATATTAATATGGGCTTGTTTGATTATCCGGTTTTACAAGCAGCTGACATTTTACTTTATAAAGGAGAATTAGTGCCAGTTGGCGAAGACCAATTGCAACACTTGGAATTTGCTAATACTATTGTTCGGAAATTTAATAATAAATTTGGTGAGTATTTTCAAAAAATTGAACCCATTGTTAGTAAAACTGCTCGGATAATGTCTTTACAAGAACCAAAAAATAAAATGTCAAAATCTTTGGGGCCTAATCATTATATAGCCCTGCGAGATGATGAAGAGACTGTTAAAAAGAAAATAATGAGCGCAATTACAGATGCCGGTCCTCAAGAAAGTGGACGCATGTCTCCAGGAGTTGATAATTTATTTACATTATTAGAAAATTTTGCAGATGAGAAAATTTCTAAGAAGTTTAATCTAGATTATCATAATGGTAATTTAAAATATTCAGAACTAAAGTCAAAACTTGCTGAAGCTATTATAAATACTTTAAAACCTATTCAAGCAAATATAGCTAAATTAGAAAAAGATAAAACTAAAGTTAAAAAGATTTTAACAGAAAATGCTAAAAAAGCTAAAAAAATTGCTGAGAAAAATATTTTAGAGATTAAGGAAAAGATGGGACTGGTGTAACTCCCTCACCCCTCTTCACTTCGTCAAGTCTTGCTTAACTCCGTTCAGCTCCCCTCTCCCTTCCTCCCCTTATTATAAGGGGAGGTGTCCGCAGGACGGAGGGGTAGGGAGATAGGGGTGAGGGTGTGAAATTGTAAAGTTCAAATTATAAAAATAGCTCCACTTTATGTGGAGCTTTAATTTGCTGAAATTTTTTATACCCTCTTGGTTTATAATATAGCAAGAGCCTTACTCAATTTTTCGGGGCATAGAGCATTAATTTTCAACCAACGATTGGAAGAAGCACCCTCAATTTTTGTACCTATAATAGTCTTGTGAGATTTCATACCATCATAGCTACCTCTTTGATAAATTTCTAAGAAAGACAAGAAAAAATTGACTGTAAACATAGCACGGGTTTCATCTGTTTCCGGGAGGCCCTCTTTAACCAAGTCTTGGTATGCTATATCAAAACTTTGCTCTATGAGTTTTAAGGCGTCTTTCCCTTTAGATAAATATTTTGTTTTCTCAATTTTTCTACCCGCCTTTTTTATTTCTTCTTCAAATTGTAATTCAAGGGCTCCAGGAAGTTCTTTATATCTTTCAGTTGAGGCACCAAAAACATCTATAATTTTAATCTTATTACTTTTCACAATCATATCTACAGCACCTAGTGGATAAGCCTCTTTCATATCTATCATATCTATAGCACCTAGTTGATAAGCCTCTTTGCTGCAATGGATGAAATGTGCATTAAATAATGCTTTTGTTCTTTTAGTATCAGGAAGTCCCTTCTTTACCAGATTTGAATATGCATCATTTAAAATTCCGACCATGTTTTTTAAGGTTTGTCTTGTATCAATTGAGTATTTTACTTGAGCCAGTTTTTCTAATTTCTTTTGAAATTTGCTATTTTTCATTTTTCCTCCTGTTAATTTTTTTATTTATCTAATCTTATAAAAGTATTAGTTTTTTGTCAACCATAATGAAGTGTTTTTTTGATTCTTTGATTCACTCTGGACAATATATAAAATATGGTTTAAAATGCTATAATGTAAATATAACTAGCTTGTAGCAAAGCCTACTATGCTATGTACATAAAATTATGGAGACAAACAATAACATTTTTAATAAATTTTCCAAACATTTAAAGACCGTTTTGGTGCGGGCTCAGGATTTGGCTTTTTCTATTAATAAAAAAGAGATTAATGTTTGGGAGATTTTATATGCCTTAGCCATAGAAAGGGGTTCGGTGGCTTTTGGTCTATTTTCTAATAAGGGCATTAAGCCAGTAGATTTTAAAGAGCAGGCCATTAAAGAAGCCAAACCGCAAAAAGAAAAATCATTAACAAAGAATTTTAATGTACCGCAATTTTCTTTAAAATCGCAAAAAATAATTGAAAAAGCAGTTAAAATTGCCTATCAAAACAAACATGCTTATATTGGCAGTGAACATTTACTAAGCGCAGTTTTGAAAAGCAATATTAAAGAAGTTGATAATTTTTTAAAAGAGAAAAAGATTGATAAAAATGAATTAATAAAAGAAGTAGATGCCTTGCTTTTAAACACCAGCAAATTGTCAGATTTAATTGATGATACTTTGTCTAATGTTAATGTTTTGGAAAAAATGATTATGGGCGGTAATATGATGGAAACTGGTCCAGTGCCTCAATTTACCATGGAATTAACTTCAGCTGAAATACAGAAAAAAATTGATCCAGTCATAGGCCGTCAAAAAGAAATTGATAGATTGATTCAGATATTAAGCAGAAGAACTAAAAATAATCCAATTCTTTTGGGCGAGTCCGGAGTTGGCAAAACTGCTATTGTAGAGGGCCTAGCCAAGAGAATAGTAGAGGGAGATGTGCCAGATGTTTTATTGGAAAAAAAGATTATTTCTTTGGACTTAGGTTCTGTTATCGCTGGCACTATATATAGGGGAGAGTTTGAGAAAAGGTTAAAGAAAATTATTGATGATGCCAAGAAAGATGAAAATATAATTTTATTTATAGATGAAATTCATACTTTGATTGGTATGGGAGCAACCAGTGGTCAATTAGATGCAGCTAATTTATTAAAGCCAGAATTAGCTAAAGGAGATTTAAAGGTTATTGGAGCCACTACTGTTCAAGAATATAAAAAATATGTTGAATCTGATGTGGCTTTTGAAAGAAGATTTCAGTCGATTGTAATTGATGAATCAACGGCTAGTGAAACCAAGGAAATTATTCATGGTTTGCGGGATAATTATGAAAAATATCATGCAGTTAAAATTACGGATGAGGCCATTAAGGCTGCCGTAGATTTAAGTCAAAGATATTTACCAGAAAAATTTTTGCCAGACAAGGCCATTGATTTAATTGATGAAGCAGCCTCAAAATTTAAGGTAAAAAAATTAAAAAATGGCAGCTTAAAAAAGATTATCCAATTAAAAGGTGATTTAAAAAATACAAGCGAAGAAAAAGAAGTGGCTATTGATAAAGATGATTATGAAAAAGCTATATTTTATAAAGAAAATGAAGATAAAATAATTAAAGAATTAAATAAATTAAATCAAGAAAAATTAAATAAGGTAAAATTTTTAGGCCAAATAAATGCCAAAGATATTGCAGAAGTTGTTTCTCATATGATTAATATCCCAATGGATGAGTTAATGAAATCCGAAAAAAAGAAATTAATTAGATTAGAAAAAAATTTATCCAAAAATTTGATTGGACAAAGCGAGATTATAAAAGATGTTTCCGAATATATTAGAAGGGCTAAGGCCGGTTTAGCCAATCCAAATAAACCATTGGCTTCTTTTATGTTTTTAGGGCCATCAGGAGTCGGAAAAACAGAAACTGCCAAGGTTTTGGCCCGAGAGGTTTATAATAATGAAAAGGCCTTGATTAAGATTGACATGTCTGAATTTTCTGAGAAATTTAACTCTTCAAAATTAATTGGTGCTCCAGCCGGCTATATTGGGTATAAGGATTCTAATAAATTTACTGACCAAGTGCGGATGAAGCCATATTCCATAGTTTTATTTGATGAGATAGAAAAAGCTCATCCAGATGTTTTTAATTTATTATTGCCTGTTTTAGAAGAGGGCTATATTACTGACGCCACAGGAAAAACTATTAATTTTAAAAATACCATTATTATTATGACTTCTAATATCGGCAACGAGCAATTTAATAAGCATGCTTCTATAGGTTTTAATGTGCCAAGCAAAACCAAAAAAGAAATTATAGATGAGGAATATGAAGGGTTGGAAAATAAGGTTAGAAATTCTCTGTCTGATTATTTTCGACCAGAGTTTTTAAATCGTTTAGATAAAATTTTAGTATTTCGACCATTGGACGTTAAAAATA
>CAZXCJ010000039.1:0-9615 GCA_964639335.1 uncultured Gammaproteobacteria bacterium
TAAAAAAAGTCATCAATAATGCTACTAAATATCTAAAAGGTCAGGATTCATTATTCTAAATAAAAGAATTATAAATTTAATTATTTATTTTTTTGTAATAAGCTTGAACAACACCTCCCCTGTCTCCCCTCCTCAACTGAGGAGGGGAAGTGCCCGTCCTCCGTAGAAGTAGTACTTCTACTCCCCCTTTCGCTACCTCCTTCGCTGAAGCTTCGGAGGTCAGGAAAGCTTCAGGGGACAGGTCGGAGGATGGAAAGGGGTGGTGGATTTATTAGTATAGGATGTGATGTTAGTTAGTAAAATATCTTAACCCCTCCTGCCTTCGCCACTCCCTACGTCAAGACTACGGGGAGTCAAGAAGGCTACGGCAGGCATGCTTAATCTCCCCTTGCCTGTCCTGAGCGAAGCCAAGTTAAACTTGGCGAAGTCGAAAGGGTAAAGGGAGAATATATGGTAATTGACTTTAAAAAACGTTTTTATATATTTACTATATGATTTTTAATGAATTGTTCAATGGCGTGAATAGTATGTATTTTGGGCTTAGAGGGGCTGCTAGCCACCCAAACAGTAAATTCATATAATTCTTTATTATTGACTTTAAGCCATTTTTTATTTTTGTATAAAAAATACATTAAAGTAGTCGTGGCTATTCTTTTATTACCGTTTTGAAAAGGATGATTTTTAATCATTAAATAAAATAGGGTAGAGGATTTACTAATTAATCCCGGGTATAAAGATTTACCAGAAAATTTTTGAAAAGGAGTTTTAATACAGGATTCTAAAACTCCTTTAAATCTAGATGAAAAATCAGGAATTGGTTCATTCCAGGTCATAAATTTTTGAGCTAATTGAAAAGCCACAAATTCAATTTCTTTTAAAGACAAATTTTGCATATTATTCTTTTCCCAGCATTCTTAAGGCCGTTCCATAATCTTCAATTGTTTTATTAACGGCTTTCTTAATAATTTGTTTGGTTTTATTGTCTATCTCAGCGCTGTCTAGATTTTGCAAGCGGTCGACTTCTTTTTTGTGAATTATAAAATTACGACCAATTTTTTGAGCTTTTATTTGGCCCTTTTTTATTTTATTAAAAATAGCAACCCTGCTTATTTTTAAGATTTTGGCTAATTCCATTGTTGATAAAAATTCTTTATTTTTCAACCCGTTAGATGCTTTATTTTTACTCATAATAGTATTAAATATTTATTTATTAGATAAAAATGAATTTTTAATTGTTGTCCCCGTAATTATCTTACGGGTTTCATATTATTTTGATTTTTTATTATATTTAAAGGTTAACATATGTTAACCCAAAAGTCAATAGTAAAAATAAGTTAACATGTGTTAACTTATTAAATATCCTTTATTTTTAAGCCATTTCCTATGTTTTTTATAATTTGGCATAAGTTTTTCAACTTCGCTCCAAAAGTTTTTAGAATGGTTTTTGTGTTTAATATGACAAAGTTCATGCACTACCACATAGTCAATAATTTCTTGAGGAGCCAATGCTAATCTTTGTGGAAAATTAAGATTGTTTTGAACACTGCAAGAGCCCCAGCGTTTTTGAGCAGAGGTAATTTTAATATTTTGATATTTAAATTTTAAAATAGAAGCATAATATTGAACACGAGGTGCTATGATTTGGCGGGCCTGAGTTTTAGAAATTTGTTTCTTAGGTCCAAAAGTTTTAATTTCTGAGTTTCGGACTTCAATTAGTTTTTGTTTTTTAGAAATCCAATTTTCTTTTTTTTTAACAAATTTTTTGATCAAAAAAACCGGCATTAATTTTGGCGCCCGGATAATTAAACCAGCATCAGCAGCTATTTCTAATGCTAGAGTTTTTCTTTTGGATCGAATAATTTTCATTTAATTTTATTCTATTACAACCTTAGTACCAATATTTGCAAACCAATATAAAGGTTCCATGTTGTCATAAGAAACATTAACACAGCCGTGGCTCATTTTATGGCCAAAATTGTTATGCCAATAAGCGCCATGAATATAAAAACGATATTGGCCAGTATAAAAATGCAGATTCCACTTAGTATCTGGATAATCAAAATCATATCCAGGTCCGCCATATCTTTTCACATCTTCTTTTCCAAGAATTTCAAATTCGCCTTTAGGAGTATCCATTTCCTGAATCCCGCTTGATATAGGAAAACTATCCATTAGTTTATCATCGAAATAATATTCTAAATGTTGCTTAGCTAAATTGACTTTAATAAGTTTTTCAGATTTTGTTCCAGAATTAGCATCCAGAGGGTTATAACTAGCCGCCACTTCAGTGCCATCTAAATATAAGTCACCGTCA
This sequence comes from uncultured Gammaproteobacteria bacterium, assembly GCA_964639335.1. Lineage (GTDB taxonomy): Bacteria > Patescibacteriota > Patescibacteriia > UBA1558 > S5-K13 > JAIOTH01. Next base: position 2,315 of record CAZXCJ010000039.1, read on the forward strand.
GAATCAGGATTCATTAAATCAGTGCCAATAATTATTTCCCAAGCATCATTTAAATAATCTTGGTCAGAATCTACTGCTATCAGTTTTTTATGAGCATGATTGGGAGAGTTATTGTTTTTAATTTCTTCGCCATCAATAATTCCGTCATTATCAGTATCTGGATTATTTAAATTGCTGTAATAAATATATTTTTCATCATAATCAGAAAGTCCGTCTTGATCAAAATCATGAGCTTTAGTTATTGGTTCAATAAATTGTGAGGAATTTAGTAAAATATTTTCAACACTATTTATAGTTTGACCCCAGGGGTATTCTGAAATATCAGCAGTAATAGCATTTTCTATCTTAAAACCATTATTCTCAAAAATTTCTATAGTGGTAAATACCCTTTTTTGGCCATTTTCAATATAAAAATAACCAGGACTATTTATTTGTTTGACTAAAGTTTTTTCAGGCAGAATATAATCTAAGTTTTCATAAATCTGGGGGCGCAGCTTTATTGCTCCGCCATATTCATATTCATTTATTTTTTCAGTACTGACATTTTTTACATATTTAAAATTATCAAACCAAGAAATATATATTTTTTCATTAAGAAAAGAATATTTTTGACTATCTTTAGAAATATAATAAACTGCTGAAGAATCGTCAGCGCTAACCAATTCGCCTTGATAATCTTCTTGAGCTGAAGTTAAAAGAGGAGTTAGTAGAAAGAATATTAGAATTGTAAGTATAAATTTCATCCCACAAGATATTTATTATTTATATTTTTTGTTAAGTTGATAGTTATAAAGTTTTAAATAATTTTTCCGCAATATTTAATATAATTATCAACGGGATTCATATTTAAATTATAGCATAATAATAAGTAAAAAATTCTAGCAACACAGCCCATGACTTTTTTAGAAAAGTTGGTGGACGAAGGCAGGAGGTGTTAATTTCCAAGGGGAGATACAGCCCGCCTTGCCGAATCCGCCAACTGGCGGAGAAGGCAGGAGGGGTTAAGACGTTTCACTAACTATAACACCACATCCTAAAGACCACATCCTATACTAATAAATCCACCACCCCTTTACTTCCCCTCCTTACCTCGCCCCGTATAAAGCGAAGCTTTTGTACGGGGTAAAGGAGGGGAGGGAGGGGAGGTGAATTAAAATAGACAGAAATATATAGAATTATTTGGTATTAAATTTTTACGCTTTAGTAATTCAGAAATATATAAAAATTTAAGTAAAGCTATAGAAAAGATTAAAAAATCAATTATCAATTTTTATCCGGTATTTTTTTCAAAAAGAAAAAGCAATTTCGTACCCGCCTGCGCGGAGCCACCACTTTTTTAAAAAGGGGTGGCAAAGAAAAATAATCGTAATAGTGAAAATAAAAAAAGCTTTGTATTTAATTTTAACAAAGCTTATTTTCTTTTTAAACAATTATGTTTTTTCATGTCTTCCCAAATTATTTTTCCGGATTCAGTATGCCAAGCCATTAAAAACAATATAATCATAATAATTATCCAGATTGTTTTTATTTTGGATAGCAGATTTTTTTCTAGGAAGAATGTTTTTCTAAACAGAAAGTATCCAAAAATGAAAACAATAATATCAACCGCAATTAATATAAAAAATGCGTTCATTTAACCTCCTGGTTTGTTTTATTGCTTTACTTTTATATCTTTTTTAGGAAAAAAGCAAATATTTTTGTTTTTAAAATTAAACCTTTATGTTATAATTCAGCTTAATTAAAGAAAAGATTATGCGAATTATAGACGGATACAAAATAGCTGAAGATATTTTAGAAAATTTATCTTTAAAAGTGCAAGAATTAAAAAATACAGGAATCAATCCTCATTTAGGTGTTTTTTTAGTTGGTAATGACCGAATTTCAGTTGCTTATGTAGAAAAAAAGAAAGAGGCCTGTCAAAAAATAGGTTTACAATTTACTTTGCAAGAATTTCCTGCAGATATTAGTGAAGAAAAATTAATTAAGGCCGTGAAGGAAATTCCTCAAAGAGAAAAATTGACCGGTCTAATAGTACAATTGCCATTGCCCAAACATATTAATACAGATAGAGTTTTAAATAGTATAAATCCAGAAATAGACGTAGATTGTTTGAATAGTGTAAATTTAGAGAAGCTTAGCCAGAAAAATAATAATTTAATTCCGCCGACTCCGGGAGCTATTTTAGAAATTTTTAAAAGGTACCAGGTAGATTTAAAAATCCAAAAAATAGTTTTAATCGGACTTGGTCGTTTAGTTGGTCAGCCCTTAGCAAAAATACTTTTAAGCCAAGGAATAAATTTAAAAAGCTGTGATCGCTCCACTCAAGATTTAAGCAAATTTACCTCTCAAGCGGATGTCATTATTTTAGCTACCGGACAAAAGGATTTAATCTCTCCAGATATGGTAAAAAAAGGAGTTATTATTATTGATGCCGGTTGTACCGCTGAAAAGAATAAAATTTGCGGAGATATAGATTTTAAGAAATTTAACGAGAAAGCAAAATTAATTACACCTGTCCCAGGCGGAGTAGGGCCGATTACTGTGGTAAAGCTTTTGGAAAATGTTGTTAAATTAGCAAAAAAATGAGATTTTTTATATAATTTTTTTGCTTATATATTAAAAATATTCTATAATAAAGATATATTAAAATTCTCTTTGGCAATTAAATCTTTCTTATTTAAGAAAGTTATCAATATTTATTCGATTTATTAATGACATAAAACTGTCTGATAACAGTATTAATAAATGAGATAAAATTGAACTTATTTTCCGAAATGTTGGAAAACAAGTTCTCATTTACAGTTATCCGTTTGGAAAACTGTATTGCCCAAAGAGAGTTTTTTTATTAGAACTAATTTTAGATTAAATGTTAAAAAAGATATTAGATAAAAAAAATATTGAAGGAGCTTATTTTGATTTAATAACTAAGTTTGATGAATTAGGGAAAAGTAATCGCTATACAGGCGTTGATGGTTTATCTCTTAATGATTTTGATATTAATTCTGCAAAAACACTTCAGATAATTAAAAAAGAGATGATAAATTTATCCCCACTAAGCCCAGCATTGGAATTTATTATTCCTAAAAAAAATAAAGGAGAAAGGAAAATTTATATTTATACCGTTAAAGACAGGATCAAAGCGCAGGCAGTACATAGAATAGTAGAACCATTTTTTGAAAATTTATATTCAGATTTTTTATTTTCCTATCGCTCTTCTCATCCAAGTTATTATGTAGCCAAAACCATAGTTAAGAGGTATAAAAAATATTTTGGAAAAGATTATATTTTTTATTTTGACATTTCTAATTATACAGAAAATATAGATAAAGAAATTTTAAGAAAAAAATTGTCAGTAGCGGGGCTCTCCGAAGATGTTATGAAGCTTTTAGATTTGTTTATAGATAATCCTATTATATCAGATGGAAAAGTTAAGCATTGGAATAAGGGAGTTGTTCAAGGAGTTCCAATAATTGCTTTATTTGCAAATATTTATTTAAATGATATTGATAAATATGTTGGTAAGAAAGTTTCTTTATATAGGCGCGTTGGCGACGATTTAATTTTATTTGATAAAGATAAAGAGAAGATTAAGTCTTTGAGAAAATATATATTAGAAGAAACATTTAAATTGGGGCTGAAAATAAAAAAAGAAAAAACAATGCTTATAAAAAGCAGCGAGGAATTTAATTTTTTAGGGTATAATTTTTCGAACAAAAAAATAAAAATTGGCCAATCTTCTGTTAATAAAGCTATGCTTAATTGGAAAAATAAATTAAAATATTATCCAGTTTCTAATGAGAAAAAAAATAAGCGACTTGTTGATATATTGTATAAAGATTTAGATTCTATACATAATCAATTCGTTGTATTTATTTCTTCTTATAAGCAATCTAATGACAAAAAGCAGATTAAAAAAATTTCAGAAAATTTTTTTCATATTTTAACCAAATACTTTTTTAAAAAATATTCAAAACGAAACGAACGTTTAATGAGAAAATTGATAAAAGTAAAAATTCCATCATTATATAATTATTATTTACAATTTCATAATGGACAAAAAACCATTAAAGAATTATCTTTATCAAAAAAGAAATATAATTAAACAATCTGCCAGTCCACTTAAATTAGAAGATGGCCAGAAAGAGCATATTAGAATTTTTTTGAGAAAAAATAAAAAACTTTTTAAGTTGGCTATAATTTTTAGCGCTACGGCAGTTTTTTTACAGGTTTTTATACCATTAATTACCAACTTTTATATAAAAAAATACTCTTTCTTTTTAGAAATTAATAAATTATTTTTCTCTTTATTTTTTCTTTTGTTTATTCTGGGTTTTTATTTATTGTTCTCATTTTTAAGTATTAAATATGAGAAGACCCTAACAATATATTTTTTGAATTATTTGCGCAGAAAATGGTTTTCTTTTTATCTTAATAAAAGTATTTTTTCTTTAAAAAATAAAGATAAAAGCAAAATCATAACTAAAATTTCTTATCATTTTTCTCTTTTACAAATGGGAATTACAAATTCTTTTTTCCCGGCATTTCAAGGGTTATTTTTAATGGTAGGATTATTATTAAGCAGTTTTTTTATCAGCACCACTCTGCTTTTTATTCTACTTATTATGTTGCCAGTCAATTTATTAGTATTTTTTTTAGGATATATTATTGCTAAATATTATGTTAGTCAAGATCAAACATTATATTCCAAAATTTTAGTTTTCATTAGTGATACTTTAAATGAATTTAATCTAACAAAGCTAAACAAGAGAGAAAAAAAATCATTAAATTATCTTGATGAAATGGTGGACATTGATTCATATTTTCGTATTCAGAGAGAGCTGTGGATAAAATATGGGAATAAGATTATATTTGCCATAGTAGTTTTTTTGGGAGCGGCGATTTATCTTGTCGAAATTTACCACCCGTTTTTAAAAGTTGAAAGCTCTATGCAATATTTAGTTTATGGTATTTTTTTCGGTTTAATTATTAGGCTTGTTTATTTAAGTTTAAGAATTGGTCTGTTTAGCTTTCCTTTAAAATTAGGAATGATATTGTGCATCCCCAAAGAAATTTTTTCATTAAAAAGAGTTTCAAATTTAAAACAAAAGATTTTAAATATCAGTTTTAAGGCGAAAAAAGCTAAACTTAATTTAAATCAGGATTATATTAAAGATTTAAAGTATGATTTTAAGTCAGGAGAACGCATTTTGATATTTGGTCCAGAAAATAGCGGGAAGAGCTTTTTGGGGATAGTTTTTTCTGGGCATGCTCCCCAGGGTATTAGTAAACCATGGATTGTGAAAGTAAATGATAAAAGATTTTTATATAAAAAGTGGCAAGAATTTTTTATCATGAGCACTTATTTAATTCATCCGAATTTTCAAAGCGAGGAAAATGTATTAAATATTCTCATGGGCCGTGGTTTTTTCGATGTTTCAAAATTGGATTTTAAAGATATTTTCCAAGTATTAAATAAATATCCAGTTTTTAACTTTATTACTGGCTACAATAAATCCATCGGACAAAAGGTAGATAAATTGAATTTTTCGCTGATAGATAGGGCCATAATTCAAATGGCTTATGCATTATTAAATCCGCCATCAATTTTAGTTATAGATAATTTATGGTTGGATTTAGATTCGACCAGAATTAAAGAAGCCATTTCTGTTTTAGACAAAGAATTAAAAGACACCATTATAATATTTTTTTCTACTAAAGATAATAATATTTTAGATTATGATCAAAAATATCATCTGGGAAATTAAGAAGATTAGAAAACATAAGAAAAAAATTATATTTATTCTTTTTTTATTTTTGGTGATTGCCTTAACATTATTATATTTTTCTTCTAAATTAAATTTTGCATATCTTGATTATGATTTTTATTTGCCCAAAAAAGAAATAGTTTTAGAAAATGAATTTTTAGGAAAAGTATATTTCAACGATGAAATTGGCGGTTCACAATTTAAAAATTTAATTATAGAATCAATAGAAAACGCTAAGCAATCTATTGATTTATTTTTGTATTCCCTTGATATGGATGAAATAGCTGATAGTTTATTGCTTGCCCAAAAAAGAGGAGTTGATGTAAATTTAATTTTTGACCAGAGTAAAAAAAATCAACACGACAGAGTTTTTGGCGAAAATTTTAAATTTAACATTTTAAATATGGGAGGCGACATTGATAAAGGAGGAGATTACATGCATCATAAATTTGTTATTTTTGATAAAAATACCGACAAAGCTAAATTGTTATTTGGATCTTTTAATTATACTGCTTTGCAAGAAAAATATGATCCAAGTTTTATTTTAGAGACAGAAGACCAAGACGTTATTAATGCCTTTGTTCAGGAAAATGATTTAATATCCCAGGGGATTAGGGGTTATAAAAAGATTAGAGAAAATAGCTATAAACCATTTAATAGAAAGATTCAATATAATAATGGTTTTGTGGAAATTTGGTTTAGTCCAGGTTTTCAAAAAAATTCTATTAAACAAAGAATGATTGATTTAATTGCCTCGGCTGAAAATAATATTGATATTATAATTTGGAGAGCCACGGATGATGATATTATTAAGAAAATTTTAACTAAGGCCCAAGAAGGCGTTAAGGTCAGAATTATTACTGATGATTATTATATTTGGTCTAATGATTCTGTCTTTAAAAAATTAGCTAGAATTATAAAAGAAAGCAAAATCAAAAATATAGAAATTGTAAGTGATTTATATCGGACCCTAGATTTTCACAATAAAATCCAAACCGAAAAATCATATTTTAACCCCTATATTCATCAACATACTCTAATTGTTGATAATAAAATTGTTTTGTCAGGGACTAATAATTGGACTTATAATGGTTTTTTTAAAAACGATGAGAGTATAATGATTTCAGATGTAGATTTCTGGGTTAATGGTTTTAGAAATTCTTTTCAAAAACATTATAGTGATTTAAAAAATCAAAATATAGGTTTTAGTCAAGAAAACAATTTAGTTGCCTTGATGGATAATCCAGATTTTTTAGGTCAACGTTTATTGATTTATAATGAATTAAGTGAAGAAGAGAAAGTGCCAGAAAGATGTTTTGAAATTGATATTTTAGAAAAAGATTTTTCTTTTAACATTCCACAAAAATGTAATACCATGCAAACGCTACTCTTTATTTTAGATAATGATAACAATTTGATTGCAAGTGATTATTTGGATTTTTAATTTTTTAAAAATAAAAAGCCCTCTTCTATAAAAAAAAGGCCTTGTTTTATTAATCTTTGATCACTTTTTTAAAAATGGGAATTAGGGGAAGT
>CAZXCJ010000040.1:0-8668 GCA_964639335.1 uncultured Gammaproteobacteria bacterium
GAGGGGTAAATAATTATCTAACGGGATGTATCCCATTAGATAATATCTTAAATAATATCTAACGGGATGTACAGATTTAAGACATTAAAGGATTTTGATTTTAAGGGTAAAACTGTTTTATTAAGGGTAGATTTTAATTTGCCTATTGATCAGCAGGGTCAGATATTAAATAATTGGCGGATAAAAAAATCTTTAAAAACTATTAATTATCTTTTAGACCAAAATGTTAAGCTTATTATTGCCACTCATTTTGGTCGGCCCAATGGGGAAGTAATAGAAAAATTAAGAGTTGATAAAATTGCTCAAAATTTATCAGAAATTATTCAAAGGCCACTAAAAAAATTAAATGATATTTTAGGAGCCGGGGTTGAACAAGCTATTCAGGACATGGATTTTGGCGATATTATTATGTTGGAAAATATTCAGTTTAATAAAGGAGAAATTAATAATTCTGATGAGTATGCTCAAAAGCTGGCTTCTTATGCAGATATTTTTGTTTTTGATTGTTTTGGGCAAGCTCATCGTAATTATGCTTCCATTGCCGGCATTCAGAAGTTTATTCCTAGTTGTGCGGGTTTTTTAGTACAAGAGGAAGTAGAAAATTTAAACCGGGCCATAGAAAATCCTCCTCAGCCATTTTATGCTTTGATTGGAGGCATGAAGCCGGATAAAATAGGAGTGATAGAATTATTAATGGATAAAGTTGATAAATTTTTAATAGGCGGGGTTTTGGCTAATACATTTTTAAAAGCACAGGGTATTAATATTGGATTTTCTAAATTTGACCAAGAGACCCTGGAATTTGCTAAAAAAATTATTAAGACGCATGCAGATAAAATTATTTTGCCCGAAGACGTGGTAATAGCTAATGCATTTGATAGCCGAGCTAAATTTAAAATTATTGATATAAAGAACATTCCAATAGAAAAAATGATTTTAGATATTGGGCCCCAGACCATTACCAATTATGAAAGAATATTAACAGACGCTCAAACTATTATTTGGGCTGGTACTTTGGGGGTTTTTGAATGGGCTAATTTTGCCCAAGGTACTAATGCCATAGCCAATTTTATTTCTAATTTGAAAGCTGTTAAAATTATAGGAGGAGGGGACACAGCTAGTGCTATAGAAAATTTGGGTTTAGAAGAAAAAATGACCCATGTTTCTACGGGTGGAGGAGCGTCTTTGGAATTTTTATCTGGAAAGGAGCTCCCGGGTTTGAGGGCTTTAGAAGAAAATTATAAGAAGTATTAGTTACTGGTTAGATAATACATATTTAAAACCAAAAGTTATAAATTATAGAGAACAGGGAGCAAGAACGGGATTAATAAAAAATAATATGCGTAAGATAAAATTTCAGATAGGAGAATATTATCATGTTTACCCTGTTAAATAATTAAATTTTTAAATAGTATTGATAATTATATTATTTGGATTGAAAATTTAAATTTAACAGGGTGAATAATAGAGGAGTTGATAAAAGAAAGATTTTTATGGATGAAAGTGATTATTTAAGATTTTTAAATAGTATTAAAGAATTTAATAGTGAGTCTATTTATGTTCAAAGAGATTATGAAAAACGTAGGAGATCTGAAGCTCAGCTTCAGGTACCTGAAGCTGAGCTTCGATCAAGACCAAGGCTAGTAGAATTTATCTGTTATTGTCTAAATCCTAATCATTATCATTTTTTATTAAAACAGTTAGTAGATAGGGGTATAGAAAAATTTACCCCGTTACAAATCCGACAAGATCATAACCTGGGTAAAATTTTATACTTTAAATAATTTTAATTATATGCAATATGTTTATGTATTACAAAGTTTAAAAGATAATAATTTTTATACTGGCTGTACAGATAATTTAAATAAAAGATTAAAAAAACATAATAATAGTAAAGTTAAATCAACAAAAAATAGAAAACCATTAAAATTGATATATTATGAGGCGTGTGTTGATAAGGGAGATGCTTTTGCAAGAGAAAAATATTTAAAATCAGGAATGGGTAAAAGGTATATAAAAAATAGATTAAAAAGGTATTTATTAGATTTATAACGGGGTTTATGCATAAATTAGGGACTGGCTATACTAAATATTTTAATCAGAAGTACAATCGTTCCGGCTCTTTATTGGAAGGAAGATATAAGGCTATTTATGTTAAAGAAAATTCATATTTACTTTGGTTATCAGCTTATGTTAATGGAAATTCAGAAGTTCATCAGATTGCCCCGGCAAAAAATTATCCATGGAGTAGCTATATGGATTATTTAGATAAAAGGAATGATAATATTTGTAATAAACCCACACATTTTCTGAAATGTGAGGATAAAGAAAAAGTTTTAGAACAATTTACCAATATACAAGATTATAAAGATTTTGTGCAAATAGTTATCCAGGAAGCAAAAGCTGGAAAAGAAGAAAGGAAAAGATATATTTTAGAATAATTATTAAAGCTCCGCGACTTAGTTTTCTTCAGTTCCTTTGGCAACTAAGTCACGGATTTCTCGAAACTTCGACCATTTAACAATTTAACCATTCAACAATTCAACAATTTAACAATTTAACAATTTAAAGCCATGCCAAAAATAGATAAAATAATCGGTCGAGAAATTTTAGATTCTCGTGGCAATCCTACCATCAGTGCTACTGTTTTTTTAGATGATGATAGATATTATTTTGCTTCTACGCCTTCTGGGGCTTCTACCGGCAGTTCAGAAGCCAAAGAATTAAGAGACGGGGATAGTAATAGATATAATGGCCAGGGAGTTTTAAATGCCGTCAATAATATTAATTCTGAAATTAATAATCTCTTGCAGGGAAAGGATATTTCTGACCCCTTAATAATTGATAAAAAATTAATAGAATTGGATGGTACTGATAATAAAAGTAATTTAGGAGCCAATGCTATTATAGCCGTATCTATGGCTGTTAATAAGGCCTGTGCTGGAGCGAATAATTTACCCCTTTATAAATTTATTAATCAATATTATCAGTTTTCTACCAGCCCCAGTTTGCCCGTTCCTTTAGTTAATATTTTTAATGGCGGCAAGCATGCTGATACTAATTTGGATTTTCAGGAGTTATGGATTATACCGGAAAAATTTAATAGTTTTAAAGAACGCCTAAGAGCTAGCTCAGAAATTTTTCATAAATTTGGAGAAGTATTATCCCAGGGCGGTTATGATACTGATATTGGCAATGAAGGTGGTTATGCTCCGGATTTAAAGCAAACAGATGATGCTTGGGACATGATTTTAGAAGCTATTAAGCAAACTATTTATATAGAAAAAGTAAAATTAGGTTTAGATGCAGGGGCCTCTACATTTTATAATCAGCATTCTCGCAAATATCAAATTAAATTAGAACAAAAGAATTTAAGCGCCACAGAAATGATAAATTATTATATTGATTGGCTCAAAAAATATCCACTCGCTTATTTTGAAGACCCCTTAGATGAAGAGGACTGGGAGCACTGGGTAGAATTTAAAAAGGCTCTACAGACAATTGACAAAAATATTTTATTAATTGGAGACGATCTTTTTACTACTAATGTACGGCGTTTGAAAAAGGGGATTGATTTACAGTCAGCTAATGCTATTATTATCAAGCCAAATCAAATCGGCACTATTCAAGAAACTATTGATTGTATTAAATTAGCTCAAGACAATAAGATGGCTATTATTGTCTCTCATAGAAGCGGGGAGACATGTGATGATTTTATTGCTGATTTAGCTGTGGGATGCGCAGCAGAACATATTAAAACTGGTTCTATTTGTAGGGGTGAAAGGATTTGTAAGTATAATCGTTTATTGAATATTGAAGATGAATTATTATGATACCAATAACACGATGCCAACCCGCCTTAATTTTATGGCTTTATAAAATTATGGCGGTTAGGCGCTAGGTGCTAAGACACCATGGAGACCTAATGACTAATGACTAAACACATATGAAAATAAAAAAATGCATATTGATTATTTTAGATGGTTGGGGCCTGACAGTTCCTTCGGCAGGCAATGCTATTAGTTTAGCATCTACTCCTAATTATAATAGTTTTTTAAAAAAATACCCGCATACTGAATTAATAGCCCATGGATTACAAGTAGGACTGCTCAAAGATCAGGATGGAAATTCGGAAGCCGGGCATATGAATATTGGAGCTGGTCGGACTGTATTGCAGGACGATATTTATATTAATAGGGCTATTAAAGATGGTTTATTTGATAAAAACCTGGCTTTTTTGGAAGCTATTAACCATGTCCAGAAAAATAAATCCAATCTTCATTTAGTAGGGCTTTTAAGTGGAATCCAAAGTGCTCATGTTAATCCAGAACATTTAGATTCTTTATTAAATTTATTAGAAAAAAAAGCTGTAAAAAATATTTATTTACATCTTTTTACGGATGGTCGAGATTCTTCTCAACATGCTAGCATAAATTTTTTAAAGGATTTAAAAGACAATTTTAAAAATGGAGAAAAAATAGCTACTATTATGGGTAGATTTTATGCCATGGATAGAAATAAAAATTGGTCTCGGACAAAAAGAGCCTATGAGGCGATGACAGCAGGCAGGGGTTTAAAGGTTGAGTCACCAGAACAGGCCATAGTTCAGGCCTATAACAGGAAAGAATCAGATGAGTTTATTAAGCCTACGGTAATTACTAAAAAAGGGCAACCCATTACTAAAATAAAAGATGATGATGCAATTATATTTTTTAATTTAAGGTCTGATAGAGCCAGACAATTAACCAAGCTTTTTGTACAAAGAGATCTTTATGACCGTAATAAAAATTGTAAGATAAATAGAAAAAAATTAAAGAATATCAAATTTGTTTCTATGACTGATTTTGGTCCGGATTTAGACGGCATTTTATCCGCGTTTCCTTCCAGAGATATCGAAGATACCCTGCCAATGCGATTAAAAGATTATAAACAATTGTACATTTCTGAAAGTGAAAAATATGCCCACATAACCTATTTTTTTAATGGTGGTTATAAAGACCCAGTGGCTGGTGAAAATAGGGAAATGATTCCTTCTCCCCATGTTCATTCTTATGCCCAAAAGCCGGAAATGAATTCTAAAATTTTAACTAAAAAAATTATTAATTATATTAATAAAGATAAATATGATTTTATAGTAGTTAATTTTCCTAATCCAGATATGGTTGGCCATACTGGAGATTTAAAGGCCGGCATTAAGGCCATAGAAGCCATGGATTATTCTTTGGGTTTAATATATAAAGCTATTCAGAAAAAAAAGGACCTTGTAATGATAATTACTGCTGACCATGGTAATATTGAGGAAATGATTAATTTAAAAACAGGAGAAGTTGATACTAAACATTCCTGTGCCCCAGTACCCTTTATTTTAATACATGCAGATTTTAAAAAGAAAAGATTGCTCAAAGGTAAATTAGGAGATATTGCCCCCACAATTTTAGATATTTTTGGTCTAAAAAAGCCACGTTTAATGACTGGTCAAACTTTATTGAAAAAATAATTAAGCGATACTAATTTACCCTGTTAAATAAGGAATTATCAATTTCAACCTGTTAAATAGTATTTTGAAAAAATAATTTAACAGGGTAAATTCGTATATTAGCATCGAATATTAGTATATTATGATTGATAGACCAAAGCCATTATGTTTGATTATTATTAGCGGCTTAAATTTAGATTATTTATCTTCTTATTTTTTTTATTTACAAAGTTTAGTTCAGAGCTATCCTTTTTTAGTTTTGAAGTCAAATTATGCTTCTCGAGAAAATCTGTTTAAAAATTATTTAGACATGGGTAGAGGAAATCAAGAAAATAACATTCCCTTGGCTCAAGTTATTAGCGATGCCGATTTAAGTCAATTACACTTAGCCGCTGTTAATTCTTATTCATATATAAGTTATTATTTTAATGGTCAGAAAAGAACAAAGCATAAAAAAGAGGACTGGTTTAAATTAAGTAATAATTTAATACTAGACAATTTTTTTACACATAATACAAAAAAAATAACCAAACAGGCAATTAAAGAAATTGGTCGTGCTTATTATGATTTTATGCTTATAAATTATGACGATCTTTTAGATGCTTCTGATAATCTTAAAAATATTTCTGAAAGAATAGATAAAGATATTAAAAAATTAGTAGAAATTGTATTGTCTTATAATGGAGCACTTTTAATTACTGCGGATAGGGGGTTTGATCAGAAGAAAAATTTAGTGCCTTTGTTTTTAATTAATAAGTCGTGGCGAAATAAGAGCTTTATAGATTTTAATTATAAGAAAAATTTAAAAGATCAAGAACTGAGCGGTGAAATTAATCAGCTTTATCCAACAATTTTAAAAATTTTAGGACTTTCTATTCCCGATTCAGTAAAAATTAAATCTTTAATATAATAAAAATATTGAACACAATAATTGTTCGGCTTCATTTTACTCCGTAAAACTATGGCGGGACTAAGGGGAGATTAAGCATGCCTGCCGTAGCTTCAGCGAAGGCAGGAGGGGTTAAAAAAATAAAAGCCGATAATTAATCGACAATAATAAAAAAATTAGTTTAAAGTTTGTTTTGCTATTTCGTTTATATTATCTGAAATAATAAGAACCCTAAAACTATTCCAATTATAGTTCCTACTAGAACTTCAGGCAGGGTATGAGAAATTCTTTCATTTAAAGTTTTATACTTATATTCAAATTCATCGGGCAAATCAATAATTAATTTATTAATAGTTTTACTATGTTCAGTCAAATAAGCTCTGAATCCAATAGCATCGGTAATTACTATAATTGCTAAAATTAAACTAATCGCAAAACTAGCCGAGTACCAGCCCTGGCTGAGCCCAATCACTGTAGCCAAAGAAGACACTAAAGCACTATGAGCAGAGGGCATGCCTCCATAAGCGGTAATATTTTTCCAAGACCAGGAGCCCCTAATCATTTCAATTAATGGTTTGAAAATAAATTGGCAGCTTATAGCACTTAAAAGAGGGATAAGAATTAATTTCATAATTTTGATATTATATACGGATTATAATATAATTATAAGATGAAATTAAAAAATATACAATGATGATTTATTTACATACTATAATTTTAGCCATAACTCAGGCCCTAACTGAGTTTTTACCAGTTTCCAGCTCTGGGCATTTAATAATTATTCACAATTTAATTCATTATAATATTTTGAATAATTTAAGCTTTGATGTTTTTTTACATGGTGGGAGCTTATTGGCTATTATTATTTATTTTTTTTCAGACATAATTAAGATAGGTAAAAATTTTGTAGTTGATTTGAAAAATAAAAATTTTCAACATGATTATTTGTTATTTATAATTATTGCCATTTTGCCCGCTGTCATGGTGGGTTATTTTTTGGAAGATTTTATAGAAAAATTGAGAGAACCCTTAATAGTTGCCGGGGCTTTAATATTGGGCTCTATTATTTTTGTTTTAACAGAAAGATTTTTTAAGGCAAGCAAGGGTTTAAAAAATTTGAATTTTAAAGATAGTATTATAATTGGATTAATGCAGTGTTTGGCTTTTATTCCAGGAATATCTCGGAGCGGTATTACTATTGTAGGAGGAATGCATAGAGGCCTAAGTCGTCGAGCAGCTGCTAAATTTTCTTTTTTAATGGCCATACCTTTGCTTTTAGGCGCCTTTATAAAAAAAATAATTGATATTTCGTTTTTAGATATCAATTATTTAAAGATATATATTTTGGGTTTTTTGATTTCTTTTATTTTTAGTTTATTGGCTATTAAAGTATTAATGAAGCTTTTAAAGAATAAATATGGTTTATATGGTTTTGCGGTTTATCGTCTTATTATTGCAATTATGATTTTGATTTTTTTAAGCTAAATTATTAGTTTCTAATCTATATTGTAATTTATTTCCAGGACTCATATATAAGATAAGATTTTCTGAAATATGGTTGCCGATTGTTTTTTGAATAGACATAGGCATATCAGCTGGGCGGCCGAATATTTGGACAATAATATTTTTATAAACAGCAATGCCGGTTTCTAAATAATTTTCATTAAGTAAATTTTCTTGATGGCTAGGAGAATTCATCCAAGCCAGAATAATATTATCATTATTTTTAAAATTAGTAGCTAAATTTTCTCCAACAAAAGAATATTCATAATTAGTTTCTTTTATCCAATAAGAAAATGTTTTTTGGCCATTTTTGGACTCATGGTCAAAATAATTATTTTTATATAAGTATTTGGCTTTATTAATAGCCGCTTGAGCGAGCTGATTATTAATAATTAGAGGATGGATATTATTTTCCGTTCTTTTTTGATTAATAAGTTTAAATATAGCTATTTCTGATATTAAGGGTTCAGCTAGAGCTGTTTTAAAATTAAAAAATACTATCTGTATTATAAATAAAGAGAGGACTAGGGTTTGAATTATTTTTCGACGGTTTTTTATCATAGGATATAAAAAAAGTACTTTACAAAATCAAAGTACCTTATAATATATAGTTAAAAAAGTCAAATATTTAATTGTGTTTTTACCCTGACTTTCATCTAAGGCAATTTTGATTTTGGTTTTTGGTAAGTTTTTAACTTACTGTTTCAGTATAGCATATCTAAATGGCTTTGTCAATAGAGGAAAAGGTACATTCAACATTGAAGTGCAACACCTGTCATATTATAGAACACCTCATAAGG
>CAZXCJ010000041.1:0-8515 GCA_964639335.1 uncultured Gammaproteobacteria bacterium
ACACACTTTGAAACAATAGCAAAATTTTTTGATCAATTTTTACCACAAATTAATGGAGTATTTTTTGAGATACCTGTTACATATCAATCTTCGTTTGATCTATATTTTGAAACAGGAAAAGTGGATGAAAAATTAGAAAATTTTTTTAGGGGTGCCGGGGCGGAAGGAAAAAACATAAGGAACTTGCTTACTTTACTTGATAAAATTAAAAATTCAGGAAAAGAGGCCATTTGCATTGATTCATCAAAAACGCCAACTGACGAATACACGCACCGATCTCCCACTAATGGATCGTATTATTTAAGAGGGGCATCAAGAGACGAGGACATGTTTGAAAATATTAGAAAACAATCTATATCATACCCTGGAAAATATTTATCTATTGTTGGTGCGGCACATATAAAACAAGGCAAGCATCATAATAGCGGAGACGATACATTGGGAACAAGACTTACTCAATCTCAATTTTCTAATAAATATATATCTGTATTAATAGGAACACCGGAAGCCGTAGCAGAAGAAAAACCCGATGATTATGGTGACGTAATCATTGATAAAAAAGTGGAATGAAAAAATAATTATTGTAATTCAAAATCAACTTTCTCTTCCATTACCACAGTTCTAACATCCTCCGCTAAGGAGCTCCATCTTTCGCTCTCATTTCATTTGAGCTACGGATGGCAGGCCATTTAAGAACGTTTTATTCAAGGCGTTTTTTTTGTTATCAAAATAAAAAAAGCTCGCTGTTAACGAGCTCTAAATTTTCGATTAAACATTAATTAGTAACGTCTTCTTTCTCCCCAATTAAGAAGTCTTTTAATTGAATCAGGTCTTTCATGATAAATATTTCGATATTCTACTTTTTCTTTTTTAGAATTGGTTTTTGCAATGTCCTTTCGAAATAAGTTCAAAAAATTTAATAAAAAAAACTTTATCAGCTTATACATTTATTCCTCCCATTCTATATTTTTTATTTTTTTACTAATAATAATATTTCTTTTACTATTAATATCTAAATCATCCTTTTCATAATTACCATAAATTGAAATTACTTTTAGCTTATTGACTTTAAGTATCTCTTTTAATTCTGGAATGGTGTAATATTTGATTCTAGGACTATTTTTTTCTTCTTTTTTCAGCTCCATATTGCTAAAATCAAATTTATATGAAGACTCTGGATGCTTTTTTATGTATTGAATTAAGCGAAAAATATTATCATAATCTAATAAAAATAAACCACCTATTTTTAATATTTTTGAAATATTTTTTAATGCCTTGTCAGCATCAAATAATCCAAATTCAGAAAAAAATAAAAAAATTTTATCATATTTCATTTTAAGATTTATATTATGAATGTCTTGTTTATAAAATTTTATCTGTAATTTTTTTTGTTCAGCATTTTTTTTAGATATACTTAATAAATAATCCGATAAATCTAATCCATCTACATTAAAATTCCTTTTTTTTAATTCAATCGCATGTCTTCCATGTCCGCAGGCCAGGTCTAATATTTTATCTTCTTTTTTCAATTTTAAAACATCAATTAAAAAATGAATATCTTTTTGAAGTTGTCTTTTAGAAAAGTAACTTTTATGTTCTTCTAAATATTTACCCCCTAAACCATAATATTTTTTCATATGCATAGTTTTGACTTTAATTCAATTACATTTTACCAAATTTATATAAAAAAATAAAATGGGCTTGTTGTTTATTTAAATAACAAGCCCAATATCTACGATAAATTCAAATACATACTTTTTGATATAACTTCTCAACTTTATCCTGAAAAAAATCCGGTTTTTTGGTAAGCATAAACATCATATCAAAGATTGTTTTTCTGTTCTCTTTACAATTGAAATGCGGAGATCGAAGTTTCTTGGTAACTTGATAATTTTCACCTCGACATCCTCCGCCACAAAAATATCGAATGTCACATTTTGCACAAACTGAATTCATTGTATCAACATCCAATTGACGTAATTCCTGTAAGAGGGGTGATTGTTCCCAAATATTCAAAAGCATCTCTTTCCTCACGTTTCCAAGAAAAAATTTTGGTATAGCTGTATCTGGACAAGGGTAAATACTACCATCGGCCCGCACATAAAGCGCTCGATTTGTACCGATACCACAATAATGACTCTTAACGCCTCCTGCAATTCCCATGATTTGATTAGCAAAAGTAGAATTTTTCATCAACTCCTGATATCGAGAATTTTTGCATAAAATTTCGAAAAGTTTTTTATACAACAAGTGTTCAGGAACCCGTATAAGTTCATCTTGACTTCTTTTAGTATTTGCTCGACCAACTCGCATAAGATTAAGACAATTAAACGCTTTAACTCCTAACTCATCCGCCAATTGAAGAGTTTCTGCGATGAGATCAATATTATTTTGATGAATAAACATATTTACTCCAACAAAAATTCCATTCTTTGTTAATTTTTGAATATTTTCAATTGTTTTAGCAAACGTTTCTTTCCCACGAATAATTTCATGTACTTCAGCGGTTGGACCATCAAGTGAAATTGAAATCTTAAAATTTTCATAGTTAGCTAATTTTGAAATAATTTTATTGTTTAACAAGAGCCCATTGGAGCTCACAAGAACCCTAAACCCACTAGCATGAACATAGTTAATTATCTCTAAAGCATCGGAACGAGTAAAAAATTCACCACCCGTAAGGCCAACACGAGAAATATCGTTTTTCCATAACATAGAAGCAAGATCATCAATAAGTTGTTTGATGTCTTTAGTTGTCATTTCGTTTTGAAGTTGCTTTCTCGCATTTGCATAACAATGCCGACATGCTAAATTACATCCTTGTGTTGTTGCAATAACAAGCACATTTTCAATAGTATTAACTTGAAAATGTGGCTCAATATCTTGAATTTCATTAGATATTTTTCCATCGATCATAAGAACGCCATTGCCGTAAAGGAGATTTCTAATTTCTACAAATAATTCTTTCGCCTCTATAAACGTCATATATAGATTTACAACCATTTTTTCAATAATGACACTCTCTTCAAGCTCCACTTGTAAAATATCGAGCACCTTAACAATCTCTTTTGTAGCTGAAAACCAATAAGGACGGGAAGGGAAAATAATTACAGCTACATCTCCCCTTATTTCCACTGTTGGCTTTTCAATAATTTTAATTTTCATATCTTCCTCCTTTTTATTAGATGATGAAAAATGGTGACGAGATTTATTCCCGCCACCAAACAATTGTGGCAGGAAATTCTACTCGGCCCTATAGTACATTGTACCTTGGGATTCTTTGGTAAGTTTAACAACCCTGCAGTTTCCTCTGTTTAAGATTTTAATCTTAGACATGACAAATACCTCCTTTCATTTTATTTTCAAAGTGCAACACGCACACCCTGATTATTGTAAATCTTTTTCCATTGGTTGGTATATCATTCCGTCTTTTCTAATTAATTTTGTATTTTTTTTATATCCAAGTTTCTCATAAAATTTTTGTGCATATAAAGATGAAAATATTATTACCTTTTTTATGCCTCTTTTCTTATATAGTAATTCAATTTTTTTTACTAATGCCGTTGCTATTCCTTGCCTTTGATAATTTTTATCAATAAACAAACCAACTATTTTATTCTGTTTATGGCCTTCTATTACACCGATAATTCTATTTTTATCTAATGCAACATAGATATCTCTTATTTTCATTCTTTTTTCTTGTTCTCTGGGGATGTGACCACGGAGTCATTCTTTAACTGCTTGCTTTTCAAAATCATCAGCAATGAATTCATTAAAAACTTCAAAAATTAAACGGCTAATCTTTCTCGAATCTTTCTTCTCGGATTTTCTAATAGTAATTGATTTATTTATATATTTATTTTTAGAATAATCAATATTAATATATTTGTCAATTAATTAAAGGCGTTAAACAAATAACGCCTAAAATATTATTTCAAAACACCTTATTCAAGGCGTTTTTTTGTTACCTAGTTCATCTTGATCAATTTTTCAAGAAATCAAGTTGAATTTTGATTTAAATTAACTCTACCATTTAAAAATAAGTCTGGGCTATTGACTTTTATAATAAAAAATCATAATATAATATGATTAAAAATTTAATAATAAAACAGGAGGAAAAAGGATGATTATTAAAAATAATCCACTACACAATCCGAGTGGTCCAGAAAAACCCTACTTTATCAATGATAACAAAGAAGAATTTTATGATATTGATAAAGCAGTATTCTCCTTCCGTAAAATGCTAAAATCTATGAAACTGACATTAAAACAGGCAATATATATATTCTGTTTTAATAATCGTATAGCGTATGAAGATACTACTCGGATTAATTTTTCCAGAGTAAAAACATTTTTGCTCTATATTCATAATCAATTGAACTTGAGAACCCAACTCTATTCTGGATATTTTAAAAAATAAATTTTAATTAATTTTAAAAAGCAGTTCTCAATATAATGGACTGCTTTTTTCTTTCAAACAATTTATCTTAAATTAAATAACTCACCTCCCAAAACAAAGCCACCCACAAAGCAATTTTGATACAAAATTGTAAGGCAACTCTAATATATTTTAATTTCTTTGGGAAAAAATATTCTAAAACCAATAAAAGTATAAAAAGTAATTCTCCCAGAATAAAAAACTTAATAATTCTCAATTTATTACCAATCAAGTTTAAAACTAAAAAATATAAAACTATATGATTGATTCTATCACTGATATGGTCAAAATATCTACCTAAATGAGTTTCCTTGTGCCTATATCTAGCCACCGCTCCATCTAGTAAATCCATAAAATAAACCGCAAAAAATATACTTACCTGCCACCAAGCCGGATATAAAATTGCTAAAGGAATCCATAAAAGCGCAATAATTAAACGAAATAAAGTTACTTGATTAGGCGTAATCTGGGGCGACAAACGTTTAGTAATAAAAAATAAGACCTCGTCTTTTTTAAAACGAAGAGTATTGTGAGAATCGCTTAAATGCAAACCAATCTTATTTAACATGAATTATTTCTATTTATTAAACAATGTTTTTGCTAAATCCCAATACTCGGAATCACCGTTAATCTTTCTTAAATACCACCATTCCGCGCCCCAAAGGTAGGCCTGATTTAAATCAGCGTTAATTGCATATTGCAAATTTGCCTTAAATTGTTTCAAATTAAAGGACTTATTGGACTCATTGGGCTTTAAGTCAGCTAAAGTGCCATTAGGAACCCAGGGCTCGGCTTGAAGTTCGCTAACAATAATATCATCCTTTTTTATACCTAACAAATTAGCCTTAAATCTATAAAACCAAGATGGTAAAGGATAACGAAAATAACCAAACCATTTATCCCAAACTACTCTATACATGGTAGTGCCCAAAACATCCGCTAAGCTTGCTTCTCTGCGCCAAGTACTCAATTCTCCAGAAGCAGATATAAGTATTTTCCTATCATCTAAGCTCTTAACCAAGTCAACTTCTTTTCGTAAAAAATCTTCATCACCATCCGGACAAATACCAAAACTATTTAACAAGGGCTCATTTTCTATTTGCCAAATAATAATTTCTTCGTGATCTTTATAATGATTTACAAGTTGAGCTATTATTTCTAAACTCTCTTCTTCTATCTCTTCTTTTTTTAAATCCTTTAACCATTGCGGGGAATGACATTCTGGCCAACGAGGCAAACGCCAGCCAATATTAGCAATAAATTTAACCCCTTGTTTTTTTCCCTCTCTAAAAAGATAATCATAATCATTAAAATCAAAATAGTCGTCTTTAATTTCTACATCATCCCAATAAATCGGCATTCTAATATATTTAACTCCTAAATCATTAATAATGGCCTGATATGTTTCTTTCCAATCTAAGCCAACCTCATCGCAAAGCTTTCTAGAGAAAGTGACCCCCCAATAATCTTTATTGGCTTGACTTAAATCAATATTAAGTGGATCATGTTTAGCAAATTTTAAAAACCATAAAGCCCCTCCTAAAATCAGGACTGTCATTAACCAAATTATCATTTTTTTAAATCTCCTCATTTGTTTAAGAAATAAAATATAAACCTAAACTTATTATTATTATAGCAATTATTTTTTGAATAATTACGGAGCGAGATATGTTTTCTCTAATTGCCTTTGGTCTAAATATAGTTATAATAGCTCCCAAAATCAATAAAAAAACATATTGGACCCCTTGCAGGGCATTTACTAAAACGACTGACCCGAGAGAAATGGCATAATTTTGTAAAAAAGCACCTACTCCGGCTAAGCCCTGATTTCCTAAAAATAAAAATTTGTTCTTATTTTTTATTAAATCTCGAATATTTTTAAAAATATCCTCTCTGTCTTTTTTGTTAATCAATAAAAATAAAACTGCTATAAAACTACCCAATCTTATCCAGATGAAACCACTCATAAATTCCTGTTGACTATATAAATACTTTGTGCCTATAAAAAATAAAGAAAAGAATAGAGCCGAAATTATAGCGGTAATAATTCCCTTACTTGGATCATCTTTGGTTAAACCAAACCAATCCGCAAACTTATGCCACATGGTTTTTTTATTAGGTATCCAAGAAATAATTAAAGTTCCAATTAAAAGCAACCCTATTCCAAACCACTGGCTAAAAGCAAATCTTTCTCCCAAAAAAAATAAAGAAAAGAAAATAGTAAACAAAGGTATGGTCCCGCCAACTAAAGTGATTATTTTCGAAGTATCGCCATCCTTTAAGGCCTTATACATGAATAAAAGGGCTAGCGGAAAAAATGCTCCAATAATTAAATTTAAAATAAATAATAAAAATCCTGGCCAAACTAAAAACCAAGGTGCTAAAAGTAATGTTAATAAACTCAAAATTCCCACCAAAAATGTATAGGCCTTGGAATTAGGAATAACATTGCCTAATAAAAACTTATCTGAAATATTTACTATTGATAGTAAAAAATAGGCCAAAATTGCGATTAAGATAAAGGACATAGGTTGGTTAGTTAAAAATTATAAAGTTGCAAGTTAAACAGTTTATAAAATCAAACCTATAAGCTATTAGCTATTGCCTAATAACTAATGATTAATTACCAATTACAAGTTACAAATTACCCGCCTGCCATCGCCTGCCCGCTCGCCATCGCTATTGCTCAGGCAATTAGCGGGTGAGACGGCGAAGCCAATGACGGGCAGGCGAGTTACAGATTACAGATTACTAATCAAATTGATTCAATTATTTCCCGCAGATATTTCATCTTTTTAGAATTAAAATCCTCGGTAGTGATAGAATTAGCCGCATAAAGGGCATTAGAGGCCTTAGATTTATCTCTTTGATATTTTCGCGGATAATTTGCCTCTAAACTACCATTGGGAAAAATATATAAATTATACTTTTTTAAATTTTCAATCCGCCTATCTCCTTTTAATTTTATATCTAAATGCTTTATTAGCCCTTCTAAAGAATAACCCCTTAAAACATCCCTATCTAAAATAATTAAAAACGGAATCTTAAAAATTTTTAATAAATCTGCATATACGCTCGTATTTGATTTACCGTAGGTTTGGATAACCTTAACTTCTTTATTTCCTTTATAAAATTTATTTATTAAACCCTGAATTATTAATTTATCAGAAATTCCTTCAACTAAAACTACCTTGTCGGCCAAAAACATTTCTAAATTATCAGCATTTAAATCTTTTATTAATTTATCATAATTAAAATTTCCTTGGTTTAAAATATGGGCCTGGGTATTGTTTTTTTCTTTACTAATTCTAAATAAATGCGGAAGAGTGGCAGGAGTTATAAAAAGAGGCGAATGAGTAGTAAAAATAATTTGTCCGGCCTGAGCATTTTCCATAGCCCATAAAAGTTTTTTGATTAAAGCAGGGTGTAAATGCGTTTCCGGCTCATTAATTATCACTACTGTATATTGCGGATGAAAAATATATAAAAGCATAGTAAAAATCCGACCAAAACCAGAACCCAAATAATCCATAGTTACTCTTCTTTGACCCTCGTAAAGTCCTTCTTTCTGATATCTAATATCCATAGCATTCTCTGTAAGAGTAATTTTTGGAAAATGATTTTTTAAATGTTTCTTAAATTTATTCAAACTTTCTGGATAATTAAATAAGCTTTTATAATCTTTTTTTATTTGTTGATAATCTGCAAAACTATTTTCATTTAATCTTTTTATCTGCTGATTTAATTTTTCTAAGAGACCCTGGGTAGATAAATTTCTCTGGCCATTTTTTAAAGATAAAACAAATTCTTGGTCTTGATATTGGCCTTCAATAAAAATATCAGCCTGTGGATAAAAAAGATTAGTTTTATCTAAATTTTTATTAAAAACATACTCTAAAGCGTCTAAAATATTGGACTTACCGCAATTATTTTGCCCAATCAAAATATTAATCGGCAATAAATCTAAAACCAGCGGTTTTCTAATGCTTTTATATTTATTTATTTTTATTTTCTTAATAACCATAAAATACTAATAACGAAAATTCTAATATGCTAATTCAATACCAACCTGCCTGC
>CAZXCJ010000042.1:0-2618 GCA_964639335.1 uncultured Gammaproteobacteria bacterium
TTGAATTTACTCAGAAATATACAAAAGTGTTACCTATGTGGTCTTCTAGTACAAACCATTGACAGGTTTTATAATATATGATAAGTTAAAAAATCGTAGCCACACCAAAACCTATAATATTATATATACAAAAATCGGCTACGAAATAAACATGAAAGGAGGATAGCTAAATGAGGAAGCTTCCTTCCAACAATAATTCCGGAAAAAAATAATAGATCCCCGGAATTCTCCTCCTTGGTAGGTAAATAACCGCAAGGAGCTTCCTTAAAAAAAGAACAGGAGGAAGGGTAATGGAATACCCACTAATCTCATCATTTACGCCTCCTGAGTGCTTTACTATAGATCCAAATTTTCAATCGGGAGACGATTTCCCGTCTGGATTTATCTAGGTGCCAGGAATATATATTTAAAACCAACAGACCCGTGTGCTTGACATACGGGCTGTTTTTTTTTTGCTAAAAATAGAAATTAGTAATTCGTAATTTGTAACTGGTAATTTGTAATCCGTATTTCGTACTCCGTATTCCGTATTCCGTAATTCTTACCCCCCCCCTCCCCCTCCTTGCCTAAAAAACTTAGATGTAGTAAAAATAAAGTAGATAATAAAAATATTTGAAAGGAGGAAAAATGGAACCCTCTCAAGCCATAACTATTTCTTCTATAATGGTAATAATAGGAATATTTCTATTCTTACGTCTCATCTTTCTCAAAATAAAGGAATCCAAAAAATTTAAAGAAAAATGGGATAAGTGTGTTGAAAATTTTTTTTCTTCACGTGACTATTCCGGAGAAGCAAAAAGGAGAAAAAAAAGAAAGACTTACCCTGAAATTGGTAATAGTAAAAAGGTAACTTTTGTTAAAAACTATTCATAGTCAATATCACATCTCCCTCACTCGTTGAGGGATTTTTTCTTGACATAAATAATGGCATGTAATAAGATGATTAGAAATCAAAAAAATCATTTGGAGGATGTATGGAAAAAATTACTATAACTATTGCCGATTACCTCCCGGACAGAGCATTTTATAGACGAGGCAATAATAAAAAAATATTTCAGTATGTAAATACTGAAGTATATAATTTTATTGAAAAATATAGGTGGCCATGGACTAAGCACCTTATTGGCAAAAAATTCAAAATTCCCGCAGACCAAGATTTTGGATATCTAATTCGCAAAAACCAAGCTTGGTTAGCTAGGCCAAAAAGAGATTTTTGGCTTCTCTTAATTGCTTTACTGCTAATCCCAATCCTATATCATCTTGGTATTCAAACTCTCCCCGTTACAAGTATACCTGTTGTTGGTTTTTTAACTTTCTGGCAAGCAAGAGATAGGAGACTTAAAGAAACTAATGGAGATTTAGTATTTATTACATTTATAACAATCTCAATGACAATTGCGCTACAACTATTCTCAGCTTATGCACTACTTGAATTAATATTCATTTCTCTGTTTTTCTCTTTGTCTCTGCTTATGCTTTATTTCTTTATAAAAGAAGATATAGAAGATTATCTTCTTAGAAAATTTTTAGAATCAGAAAAAACTCCCTCACTAATTTTGTAAGGGAGTTTTTATTTTTAAAATCAATAATAAATTAGTATTTAATTAGTATCATTAACATTCATTCGCTCGCTTCGCGACGCGAAGCGGGCATATTAGTATCGGTAATCAACATACTATCCCCAAAACTATAAAACCTATATTTATCTTGAATGGCTTTTTTATATGCTTTTTTGATTAAAAATTTACCAGCTAAAGCCGAAACTAACATTAAAAGTGTTGATTTGGGCAAATGAAAATTCGTTAATAAATTACTGACAAATTTAAATTTATAACCCGGATAGATAAATATGTCTATCCATTTTTTATTGGCTTTTAAAATTCCATTTTTATTTGCAAAAGCTTCCACAACTCGTACCGTAGTAGTGCCAACAATAATAATCCTCTGTCCATTCTTTTTGGCTTTATTTAAAAATTGAGCAGTTTTTTTGTTCAATATCCCAAACTCAGAATGCATTTGATGATCCTCTATTTTCTTTTCTCTAACTGATTCAAAGGTCCCTAAACCAACATGCAAAGTAACATATTTAAAAATGACTCCTTTTTTTTGTAATTTATTTAAAATCCTTTTTGTAAAATGAAAACCCGCTGTGGGAGCGGCTACTGAACCTCTTTTTTTAGCATAAACAGTTTGATATTCTTGTTTTAATTTAGATCCTGAATCTGGAGTTTTTATATAAGGAGGAATTGGTACATTACCATATTTATCAATTAAATTATCTAATTCTTTACCGGTTTTATTAAATCTCATCTGCCAAACAGAATTATCAATTTGTTTAATCAATTTGCCCTTAAAATTTTTAGCAAAATTTATTTCCAAGCCAACGTGTCTTCTCCTACTTCCAACCAAAACATTCCAAACATTTTTACTATGTTTAGTTAAAAGAAAAATTTGTATTCTACCTCCACCCTGTTTACTGCCTTTATAAAAATAAATTTCTCTTTTACCCCAAAGCCGAGCTGGAAAAACTTTAGTATTATTAAAAACCAAAATATCTCCTTTTTCTAAAAAGTCAGGTAGTTCTTTAAAAATATGATTGCCTATCTTTTTACTTTTAT
>CAZXCJ010000042.1:2718-7031 GCA_964639335.1 uncultured Gammaproteobacteria bacterium
TCTAAAAAGTCAGGTAGTTCTTTAAAAATATGATTGCCTATCTTTTTACTTTTATGATCAACTAACATTAACTTCGAAGAATCTCGTGGACTCGCTGGTCTTTGAGCAATCATCTCGGGCGGTAAATTGTAATCAAATTCAGATAATTTCATAAATTTATATCCAAGGTTGAACCTCCTTCAGAGGTTCAACCTCGAGACCTGATGCTAAACTCACAGCCACAATAATCTTGCCTACCCACCTACGCATAAAGCTTCGGCGGGTCAAATACTTTAAATGGATTAAATGCTTTAAATTTAATTAATGTTTCATGCTTCACCCTGTTAAATTATCGCTTTGCGATACTATTTAACAGGGTAAATTCGCAACCGCAGTATTCTTGACGATAAAAACCTTCTTCTCGGGAAATGTCACAAGACTTTTTAAAACCATCATGCTTTTTCCAATCTGACTCTAAATATTCAATTCCGTACTCCTTTGAGAGCTCTAAACCTATCTTATTAATCATCTGAGCGTCTTTGTGGGGGCTAATTGATAAAGTAGAGCAAAATATATCAAATCCTAATTTTTTAGCTTCTAAAGCTGTTTTTTCTAAACGAACCCTATAACAAATTTCACATCGCCTTCCTCTTTCTGGCTCATTTTCATAGCCCTTGATTTTTTCTAGCCAAGCTTGATGATTATATTTACCCTCTATAAAATCTACTTTAATTTTCTGACAATATCTTTTAGCTTCATTAAATCTTTTTTGATATTCCCCTTCAGGAAAAATATTTGGGTTAAAATAAAACAGAGTTACATCATATTTTTTGATTAACTCGTTTATAACATGAGCACTACACGGCACACAGCAAGAATGTAATAAAATGCTAGGCATACTAATATACTAATGTTGCTAATAATACGAATGAATTACCTGCCTGCCGGCAGGCAGGTACAAATGATACAAATATTTTAAATAAATTTCTTTCTTTTGTCTGTGTCGATTCTAATGATTCTAATTGGTTTTAAATATTTATTTCGGAAATTAATTAATAATCCTAACTTAATATTTAACGACTGTAAATATCTTTGAATCTGATTGTAATCTTCTCTGGCTAGAGCTGTTTTAGCTTTTAATTCTAAAATAATTTTGTTTTCTACTAAAAAATCTACAATATTTCCAAAATCACCTACTTTATATTCCCTTCTATAAAAAATACCCTTATTTTTGAATTCCTTTTCTAATAAATCAGCATACTGTTTTTCTCGAGAATAAGAACCGAGTTGATTATGAACATTAAAACATATTCCAGTAATTAAATAAGATAATTCTGGATAAATTAATTTATCGCTTTTCATTTTTTTATATTAAATTATTAAATATATCTATATTCGTATTATTAGTATCATTCGTATGTTGGCAAAATCATATCAATTTATCCTGACTATCTTGAGGATATTCTCTTTCAATATGCTTATATCCCTCCTCAGTCACTACTCTGCCTTGTGATGTTCGGGCCAAAAATCCAATTCGCATCAAATACGGTTCATAAACTTCACTAATTGTTCCGATTTCTTCACCTGCTGCTGCAGCCAAGGTACTCAAACCAACTGGTCCGCCTTTAAATTTATCAACTATTGTTTCTAAAATTCTTCTGTCAATATAATCCAAACCATAATTATCTACATCCATCATAGAAAGAGCTTTTAAGGCATAATCTCTGCTAATACTACCATCGCCCTCTACTTGAGCATAATCGCGAACTCTTTTTAATAAACGATTAGCAATTCGCGGAGTTAAACGAGAACGTTCTGCAATAATTTTAGCCGCTTCTTTGTCTGTTTCAACTATTAATTTTTTAGAATTATTTTTAATAATAGTAGCAATTTCTTCTGGAGAATAATAATCTAAACGAAATACTAAGCCAAATCTATCTCGAAATGGCGAGGAAAGTAAATCATAACGAGTAGTGGCTCCAATAATTGTAAATTTAGGCAAATCTAAACGCAAAGTCCGCGCTGAAGGACCCTTGCCGATTATAATATCTAAAGCATAATCTTCCATAGCCGGATATAAGACCTCCTCTATGACTCTGTTCAAACGATGTACTTCGTCAATAAATAAAATATCCCCTTCTTCTAAATTGCTTAAAATCGCTGCCAAATCACCAGTTTTTTCAATGGCTGGTCCAGAAGTAACTTTAATGTTGGTTTTCATTTCATGAGAAATAATATAAGCTAAAGTGGTTTTACCTAAGCCCGGAGGTCCATATAGCAAAACATGCTCAATCGGCTCTTTTCTTTGTTTGGCAGCTTTTATAGAAATATCTAAATTATTTTTAATGTTTTGCTGGCCAATATATTCTTTAAAATTCCGCGGACGCAAAGTCAGCTCCAAGGTTTTATCCTCTTCTCTTTCCTTGCTTGTTAATATTTCTGTGTCTTCTTCAATCATAGGAATCAGTTAATAATAAATAGTGAGTAGTTAGTAGTAAATAATCATAGGTTTATTATAATCTGAAAACCACATAACTACAAACTACTAACTACAAACTACCGACTAATTTAAAAATAACTCAATAAAAATATTTAAAAAGCCCCTCTAAATCAATAAAGGGGCTAAGGAAAAATATTACAGAAATTCAAGAACCAGGTTACCTCCGTTTACTTTTTCAAATTCAACAACATAATCATCTTCTAAAACTTTTGCTCTAAGAACTTTATTAATAACGTGTTTATCAAATTCAGGATGAACAGTAAATTCTCTGCAGACAAATGCCTTATCTTTTTCTACTCGGACAACAAAAATCTCTTCAATTTTTTGATTGAAAGAAAAAATAACCACCACATATTCCAAATAGTTATTATTTCCATTTTCAACCAACAAAGGATTACTCCTTTGCATACTATTCTGTAGTTCTCCCTGAAATTCTTTTTTTAGGGCGGAAATGATTTCTTCGTAATTACACATATGATCCTCCAATCTTTCTATTGTTTTCTTTACTTTTGTTCAAATCATCTTATATTAAAATACAAAATAATGCAAGCCCATTGGATTTGACAGAACATATAAAAAGATTTAATCTTTAAACAATAAAAAAAATTATCAGTGGAGGCAAAATGAAACAAGAAGAGATAAAGGAAATGATTAATAAGGTATTTAACATAGTAGAAGTGGTATTAGGAATACAAATTGAAGATTCTAACTTTGTTATTCCTGAAAATAACGAGTCAGATATAAGAAAAACTGAAATTATCATGAAAATTGAAGAAGAATTTGATATTAATATCTCCGATCAAGAAACTGGTAGAATAAAGAGCATTAGAGACCTGACAAATCTCGTAATGAAAATCCTACAAAAAAAACAGATAAGTTAACCATAAAAAAAACCACAGGAGGAACCAGTGGATAAAGAAAAAATTGAAGAAGAACTAAAAAGGGTTGTTTGCACACGATTGATCGTAGAAGAAGATGATATTAAAATGGAGGATAGATTTATTGAAGACATGGGAGCCGACTCTTTGGACATAGTAGAACTCATCATGGCCATTGAAGAAGAATTTGAAAAAGAAAAAGATGACTTTAAAATCCCAGATGAAGACGCTGAAAAGCTGAAGACCTTTGGAGATGCGCTTGAATATCTCCAAAAAAAATTGTTATAAAACCAAACTAAAAAGGCGAAGTAAAATCTTCGTCTTTTTTATTTTAAAACCTCTACCTCTCCCCCTTCCCCTCTCCTAATTAGGAGAGGGGTGCTGTGAATCCGAACATAGTGAGTGGTTCACAGCGGAGTGAGGTGAAATTTAAATACCTTATTTTTTCTTTTTTGTCCTAGACACTCTAATCAATCCTGAGCAAGGAATAATTTCAATACCTTTTTTTTCTAACTCATCTAAAAATAAATTCATGCCAATTGAGTCCGAAGACATATGACCGGCTATTACAATATTTAAATGAGCTTTTTCGGCCTCTTTGCGATACTCTTCTCCCATATGCATGCCAACAATTGTTCCAATGCCAGCATTGGCGATTTTTTCATAATAATCTTTAGAGCCACTAGTTCCACCAGTAATTTCAGTTACTGCAATTTTACCTAAATATCTATCTGGACTGCCTACAAACAATTTTGGACCAACTTTTGTTTTAATTGCTTCTTGATATTCTGGAATTGTTTTTAATAATTTTATTAAATCTTCTACTCGCTCTAATTTCTTCTCATTTTTCTTAATTAAATTATCTAAAAAAGTAGCAACTAAATTATCAGCCGGAGTATGCACATTCATCATTTCTAATCCCATTAATTTAGCCGCATCTACAGCTCGGTTATGAT
>CAZXCJ010000043.1:0-2048 GCA_964639335.1 uncultured Gammaproteobacteria bacterium
TTTTTATAAAGTTTAATGTATTTTTTTGCACTTTGCTTCCATGAAAAATCCTGTTTTATCCCATATCTTATCATATCTTGCATTTTTTTCTTATTTTCAAAAATGTTTATTGCGGTTTGTATTGCTTTGACTAAATTTTCTGACTTTTGATTTTGATATGTAAAACCATTCCTAAGATTTACAATTGTATCTTTTAATCCTCCTGTTAATCTTACAATCGGCAATGTTCCATACTTTAAAGCAATCATCTGTCCTAACCCACAAGGCTCAAAATTTGACGGCATCAGAAAAAAATCACATCCAGCATATATTTGTCCGGCAAATTTTGCATCATACTTTATATTTACAGAAATTCTGTCAGGATATTTTTTTGCTAAATTAATCAACTCATTTTCTATTTTTTTCTGCCCCGAACCTAATACTACAATTTGAAAATCTTTCTTATTTATTATTTTTCCAATTGCCTCTACCAGCACATCAATACCCTTTTGTTGTACTAATCTTGATACTAGTCCAAATAGGGGTATATTTTTATCTGATCTTAAACTTAATTTCTTTTGTAAATATTCTTTATTAACTTTTTTACCCAAAATAATATTTTTGGCATTATATTTTTTTTTCAAAGCATCGTCTTGATTTGGATTAAATAAATTTTCATCAATTCCATTTAATATTCCAAATAAATCATTTTTTCTGCGTTTTAAATAACTTTCAAGTCCAGCTCCATATTCTTTAGTTAAAATTTCTTCTGAATATGATGGACTCACTGTATTAATTAAATCGGCTGACAATATGCCAAGTTTTAGCATATTAATCTGATCATCATCTAGTCTATCTTCAAGAATCGCCGGCAAATTACTATTTTCCAACTCAGCATATTTTAAAATATTAAAATTACTTATCCCTTGAGATGCTAGGTTATGTATTGTTAATAATGTCTTATAATACTTATCTGTTTTATTTTCAAGATAATATTCATCTATTAAATTTGGCAATAAAGCCAAGTGCCAATCATGGCAATGTATGATATCTGGCTGCCATTTTGATTTTATTAAAAAGTCCATTATTAATTTTGAGAATAAAATAAACCTTTTAATATCTTTTGCCACTCTGGAATATTTGCCTTTCATATATTTTCTGGCACCAATATATATTTTATCTGTTTTAAGCAATTTATTATCTATGAGTAATACCTCAATATCTGTTCCATATAATTTTGTTTTATATACATTAAAATAAATTGTTTTATTTTCAATAGTTGTTTTAATATTTTTCATAAATAGCTTTCCGGAATATTTTTTATCTATGAACTTATATCTTGGCATAACTATTTTGACTTCTACTCCTTGTTTTACTAAGCCTTTTGGTAAAGAATTTAAAACATCACCCAAACCGCCAGCTTTAGCAATAGGATAACATTCAGATGCTGCCATTAATACTTTAATTTTATTCGACCCCTTTGATATTTTTTCTTTGAATTTGTTATCCATATAATTAATGCGTTATATATTTTAATATTTTATCTACTACTTTTTTATTCGGCAATTTTGTTAAATCAACTTTTAAATAAGGCAATTTGCTTTTTTCTATAAATTCTATATATAAATCTTGTTGTTTTATATAATCTTTGGGTTTCATAGCAATTCTTTTATAATGAGGATATAAATTAATTCTATCTTTTAATCTCTGTTTAATCAAATCCTCATTTTTTTCAATAGTACATAATATAATTTTAAAGTTTAGTCTTTTTAATTCTTGCTCAACAACAGTGTATTTTATATTTTTATTATTATAGAATTTTTGATAAACTTGATCTGCTATATAAAATTTTTCTAAAATTAAATTTTTTCTCTTAAGTAAAGATAAAATTGCTAAGTATTGTTTTATATATTGACTAGCATATTTGCTTCCAAAAATTCCAATATCTAAATTAAACCAATGACAGCCATTCAAAATATTTCTATTCGTATTGTATTTTTTTTCAATAAAATCATAAACCTGGCTGATTATAAAACTTTTACCAGTCAGTTCTGCTCCTTCAAAAATTA
>CAZXCJ010000043.1:2148-7004 GCA_964639335.1 uncultured Gammaproteobacteria bacterium
TAAACCTGGCTGATTATAAAACTTTTACCAGTCAGTTCTGCTCCTTCAAAAATTAAATGAATAGGCATTAGATGATTATTAAATAGTTAAATTATCAAAAACTCTGTCGTAGACCTCGATCGAAGGTCTCGAGCGGAATCGAGAGACTGCAATGGAGAGGAACCTGCCTGCAATGAGCTTGCCTGCGGTGAGTTTATTGAATCCGTCGAACCCGTCGAAGAGTTATATTATTAAAACAATTTGACAATGCAATAATTTATTACTTTCTTGTTTTCTAATGATATCGAATCCAATGTTTTTTCCAAATTAAATAAATAGTATTGGCATAAATTTTTTCTGCTCTGAGCTTTATATTTTTATTTAATTTCTGAAGAGACCTAATAACACTAATCATTGTATCAAGTCCCTTAATAATGACATCTGGCTGCCATGCTATGGGAGAAAAAGCACTTAATTTTTCCTCGCTAGCCCACCACCAAGAACAGCTTGACCAAGCTTTATCCATTAAGTTTCTGCACCAATTAAAGCCAGGATCTTTTTTACTTTGTTTTAATGACTCATATGCTAAATTACAAAGAATCCATAAATTTTTTTGTATTTTATTTTCAGGATTATCCCAGATAAAATAATAATTTTTATTTTCTATTTGTTTTAATGTTGATTCCCAATTACCATGTCTTAAAATTATCTCTTTGCTCTTTTTAATATTCTCCATCCATTCACTGGCATGTATTGTTTTTATTAAATTATTATTTAATACTTTTTGAGAATGTTGTTGCCAATCATGATGCCAATGGCCATATAGTTCAGCATCGCTAGCAGTTATATAAGTCTTATTTAGTTTAGCTTTGGAAGAAAAAAATTCTGGAGCAAAAGTTTTAGAAATTTTTCTGTTCCTAAAAATAATATTGAGTTTAGAATTTTTATCAATGTATTTAATATTATATGAAATACTTTTTTTAGCGCAGACAGTATCAAGAATTATCCATTTATATCCAAGTTTTTTTATTATCTTAGCCACTTTAGGATGATAAGCAAGCTCTGGAATAAAAAATCCATTAATTTTATTATTTTTACCAAAATATTTATTTATGATATTCTCATTCAATTTTATTTGTCTAATAATTTCATCTTCTGGAAGTTTTGCTAATATGGGATGATACATTGCACTGCTCATTAGCTCTATTTGTCCATTTTTTACAAAATGATTAAATTTTTTAATAATACTATTATAGCCTTTATCATTTAATAATTCTAAAAGAGATCCAGAAAAATTTGCTGTGATTTTAAATGTTGGAAATTTTTGTAATAAACTTAAAAGAAAAGAATAACTTTCTTTTGTTACTTTGTCCAAATTATTTTTATCCTGCCAAAATGGCTGATAAAAATGCAAAATATTAATCCAATTTCCCATTTTTAAAATTAATTATTTTTTCTATCCTGATTAAATATTTTTATTATTTAATGAGGTTTTATGAAATTTTATCGCTTTTCGATAAAGCTTGATATATTTTTTAGCCGGTATTTTCCATGAAGTAGAGATTTGCATTACTTTTTTTACAAAAATCTCCCAATCTTTTTTATGCTTAAAATGCTCTAATGCTTTAACTATAGTAATATAAAGTTCTCTGCTAGAATAATCTTTTAGTGTGAATCCAGTGCCTATATTTTTTATCGGGTTATAATTAGCTACTATATCAGCTAAACCACCTATTGGATAAACAATAGGTATACAACCGTATCTCATAGCAATTAATATATTTATACCGCATGGTTCATAACGAGATGGTAGCAAGACTAAATCGCTACCAGCATAGATTGAAGTTTCAAAATTATTATTAAAAGGTAAATATTTAAATTTTTTTGGATACTTCTTGTTTAATTTTTTAAATTCATTTATATATTTCCGATCACCATCACCCATAATTACAAATTGAAGATTAAGTTTTAATAGGTGATTAATTTTTTCCATAACGAGCTCAAATCCTTTTTGTTCAGTAATTCTAGAAGTCATACTTATAAGAGGAATTGTCCCGCTTAATTTGAATTTAAACTTTTTTTGAAGATATAATTTATTATCCTTTTTAAAAAATAAATCTTTATAATCAAAATTTTTATATAAACCAGGATCTTCTAATGGATTATAAGCATAATAATCAATACCATTTACTATTCCAAACACCCTTTCCTTTCTATTAAACAATATTGTATTTAAATTCTGTCCCTGCTCTTTAGTCATAATTTCTTGAGCATAAGATTCTGAAACAGTATTAATTACATCAGTATTTAGTATGGCCCTTTTTGTAAAATTTATATTTTCTATTTTTAAATCATCAAGCTTTGGAAGTGGTGTTTTTCCAAGATCTCTTTTCTTTGAATTTATCTTCCACCAATTACGCCCCATCTGAAATATAAGATTATGTATTGTAAATACAGTCGAACTTTTTTTATTCAATTCACTCTTTCTATATTTAGTTTTTAATAAGTAAGGAATTAGTCCAGAGTGCCAATCATGACAATGTATGATATCTGGCTTAATGTTTAATCTTTTTATAGTTTTTATACAGGCAGTATCAAAAAAATAAAATTTTGTATTTTCACGATTGGAACCATATAAACTCCTTTTTCTAGAAAAAAATTTCGTATTTTGAATAAAATAAACTGGCAAACCTGTCATCAAATAATCTTTTAAAACATTAATTCTTACTGATTTTCCTTTATAAGTGTCTATTTTAAAATTTGATATTATTTTTTCGAATTTGTATTTTTTTTTGTCAATTACTTTTCCATAAAATGGAGTAAATATACAAACACTATGCCCAAGTCTTTTTTGTGCTTCAGACAATGACTTTACAACATCAGCTAATCCGCCAGTTTTTGTAAATGGATAAACTTCTGAAGCAATATGGACTATGTTAAATTGTTTTTTATTTAAAATACTCATAATTATTAAAAAAACACCCTACCTCTGAAGGAACAAAGTGGGTATTGTTAATAAAAACTACCTCTCAACGATAAACTACCTATAAATTTATCCACAATATCTCTCATATCTATTATAACACATTAATAAATTGAATTAAGTAAAAATCCATAATCCTTAATCCTTTATACTTAATACATAATACCTACTTCAGGTATTTCTCCAAATCCTTAATCTTCTCTACTTCAATTAAGTTAACTCCTTTGACATCTACCTTCTTATTAAACTTAGGAACAATAATATTTTTAAAGCCCAAGGCTATTGCTTCTTTAATACGCTCTTTGGTTTTTGGTATAGAACGAATTTCACCAGTCAAGCCAACTTCCCCAAAAGCAATTGTATTTTCCCTTACTCTTTTGTCATGATAAGCGGACATAATCGCCAAACAAACCGCTAAATCTAAAGAGCGGTCTTTAACTTTAAAACCACCAGTTAGATTAATATACACATCATAAGCCCCTAATTTTAGACCGGCTTTTTTTGATAAAACCGCTAATAATAATTCTAAACGCTTTTGGTCAAATCCCGAAGTAGTTCTTTTGGGATAACCAAAATTGGTTTTATTAACTAAGGCCTGTAATTCTAACATTAAAACCTGTGTACCATCCACAATAGAAGTAATAACTGTTCCTTTATCTAAACTAGTTTTGGAAAGATAAATATTAGATGGATTCAAAACTTTTCTAAAACCTTTGCTGGTCATTTCTAAAACTTCAGAATTATCAGTAGAGCCGTGGCGATTTTTAATCACACGCAACATTCGATATCTATTTAATCTGTCTCCTTCTAAATTAACTACACAA
Organism: uncultured Gammaproteobacteria bacterium; assembly: GCA_964639335.1. Classification (GTDB taxonomy): domain Bacteria; phylum Patescibacteriota; class Patescibacteriia; order UBA1558; family S5-K13; genus JAIOTH01. The sequence goes on from CAZXCJ010000043.1 coordinate 5,935, forward strand.
TCTACTAAATGCTCCAAGGCCTTGGGGCCAGCCAAATCACCGGCTTTATTAATGTGACTGATTATTAAAACAGCCATATTTAAATTACGGGCAATTTCCATTAATTTAACAGTACAAGCCCGAACCTGAGAAACACCGCCCGCATCAGATTCAATTTCAGAAGTATATACTGTTTGGATAGAATCAATAATTAATAAATCTGGTTTAGCTTTTATTGCGCCAGCCAATATTTTTTCTAAATTATTTTCAGCCAAAAATTTTAAACCCTTAACATTTACATTTAACCTATCTGCTCGCGATTTAATTGAAGAAGCAGTTTCTTCTCCAGAAACATATAAAATTTTGAATTCTGGTGAAACTATTTGAGAAATTAAAGTTGATTTGCCAATCCCTGGCGCACCGCCAATTAAAACTAAAGATGCGCGCACAATCCCGCCATTAATGACAATATTAAAAGGATTAAAACTAGTTTTTAATCTTTGAGCATCGCCTTTTTTCACCTTTTCTAAATCAATAAAATCAACTTTCAAGTCTTTAAGCTGGCTTTCTTTGTCTTTTTTATCTGAATCTGCAATGCTTTCTTTTTCTAAAGTGCCCCAGCCGCCACATTCTGGACAACGACCTTCCCATTTTGGAGTTTGAGCCCCACATTTAGAACAAGAATAAATTGTTTGAATTTTAGACATACTATGTTTAAACCGAAGCTCAGCTTCGGGTACCCGAAGCTGAGCTTCGGTACTAACTAATTTAATTTAACCTTTCTCCAAAATAACTCTCTAACTCCTCTATCTTAATTCTCTCTTGCTTCATAGTATCTCTATCTCTAACAGTAACATCATTATTTTCTAAACTATCAAAATCAACAGTAATACAATAAGGAGTACCAATTTCATCTTGACGGCGGTATCTTTTACCTACATTGCCATTATCATCAAATTCACACATATACTTTGTTTTGAAATTGTCAAAAATTTCCTTGGCCTTTTTCACTAATTTATCTTTATTTCTTAATAATGGAAATACTGCTATTTTGATTGGGGCAAGTTCTGGTTTAAATTTTAAAACTATTC
>CAZXCJ010000044.1:0-6634 GCA_964639335.1 uncultured Gammaproteobacteria bacterium
CCTTATGAGGTGTTCTATAATATGACAGGTGTTGCACTTCAATGTTGAATGTACCCCCCTCTCTTTGACAAAAACCCTAAAATAGTATAAAATCTCCTTATAATCAATTACCAATCTTCAATTATTAATTTACAATTGATGTTTTGAAAATTTAAAATTGATACAATATTTCCTTTAATTTAAAATTAAAAATTTAAAATTTAAAATTCAACCAACATGTCCGTACCTAAAAAACATAAAACCTCCTCCGCCAGAAACAGAGGCCGTTCTCATCGGGCCTTGAAAAAAAAGCAAACCATTGAATGTCCTAAATGCAAAAAACCCATGCTGCCTCATAGAGTTTGCAAAAATTGTGGTTACTATAATGGCGAAGAAGTTATCAAGATTAAAACAAAACTAGATAAGAAAAAATCTAAAAAAGAGGAAAAAAAGGAATCTCGCGACAACGCTCGAAACAAAAAGAAAGAGGCAAAGCAATAAAGCTCTGCTTCTTTTTTTGCTTAAAAATAACTTTCAACTTTCAATCTTCAACTAAATTATATGCAAAAAAGACATATGGCTAGAATAATAATATTACAAACCCTGTTTGCTTGGGATTTTAATGGAACTCAAGAAAACCCTGAGCATATATTAGAATATATTAAAAAAGAATTTACCCCATCTACTGATGAAGAAGATTTTGCAATGACTTCATTGAAGGGAATTATTAAAAATTTTAAAGAATTAAATAATTTAATAACCAAATATGCTCCTGAGTGGCCATTAAAACAAATAAATATTGTTGATAGAAATGTTTTAAGAATTGGCATCTATGAACTAAAATATAATAATAATATTCCTCCCAAAGTAGCTATTAATGAAGCTATAGAGCTAGCCAAGAACTATGGAGGCGACAATAGTAGTAAGTTTGTAAACGGAGTTTTGGGCACAATATATAAAGAAATCACCGGTGAAGATTTTATTATAAAAAACATTAAGGATGATGAAAATGCAAAATAATGCTATACTATAAAAGCAATCTGAGCTTATAAATTTATCCGAATGACTCTAATATAATAATTCGGGGCATTCGGATAAAATTCAGGGCATACGGATTGTTTTAATAATTTATTATTATTACTCAATAATATTAAAACAATATGTTAAACAAAATACACCCTAAAGAAAACAAAATTTCTCAATTCGCGAAAAAAATAAACATTAATTTCAATAATCTGGACCTCTTAAAACAGGCCTTTGTGCATAGGTCTTTTTTAAATGAGCATCCTAATTTTAAATTAAAGAATAACGAAAGATTGGAATTTTTAGGAGATGCTGTTTTAGAGCTCATCTCCACGGAATTTTTATTCAATAAATTTCCAGAAAGACCAGAGGGTGATTTAACAAATATCCGCGCCAGTTTGGTTGACTCCAAAAGTCTTACCAATACAGCAGAAATACTGAATATTGAAAAATACTTATTTTTAAGTCATGGGGAATCTAAGGAAAAAAATACTAAAGCTCGCAAATACATCTTGGCTAATTGCATAGAGGCCATAATTGGAGCCATATATTTAGACCAAGGATATAAAAAAACTGAAAAATTTATTAAAAAATATATATTATCTCGAACCCAAAAGATAGTAGAAAATGAATTATATTTAGATCCTAAAACTAAATTTCAAGAAAAATCTCAAGAATTATATAATATTACCCCCTATTATAAATTAATCAATGAAAAAGGGCCTGACCATAAAAAAACATTCACTGTTGGTTTATATATAGAAAAGAAATTGATTAGTAGGGCTGTGGGCAGTTCTAAACAAGAAGCTGAAGTTAATGCTGCTCTGACGGGTTTAAAAAATGAAAACTGGTAGTGCGATGCCAATACCTGCCTGCCGCAGGTAGGTGCTAATGCATACTAATTATACTAATCCAAAAATAATGATTTTATTAGCATTATTCATCGAGCCCAGCTCGATTTGTATAATCTATTCGTATAATTAGTACAATTCGTATATTAGTATCGACAAATATGTTTTTAAAAAAAATTGAAATCAATGGTTTTAAATCATTTGCCAGCAAAACGGAATTACAATTTGATCAAAACCTAACTGCCATAGTCGGTCCTAATGGTTCTGGAAAATCTAATATTGCTGATGCAATTCGTTGGGCCACGGGTGAGCAAAGTCAAAAACTTCTTCGCACTAAAAAAGCTGAAGAAGTTATTTTTGCTGGCTCAGATCGAAAAAATCGCCTAGGCATGGCCGAGATTAATCTTTATATAGATAATTCTCGAGGAAAAATACCAATTGATTTCAAAGAAGTGGTCATTACCAGAAGAGTTTATAGAACCGGAGAGAGTGAATATATAATTAATAAATCTAAAGTTAGATTAACAGATATTCAATTACTTTTAGCTCAAGCTAGCTTTGGACAGCATAATTATTCTATCATCGGTCAAGGAATGATTGATTCTATTTTAACCCAATCATCAGAAAGTCGAAAAAGTTTTTTTGATGAAGCAACTGGCGTCAAGGTTTATCAAATCAAAAAAGAAAAAGCCCAACACAAATATTCTAATACCCAAAATAATTTACAACAAAGCAAGGCCATTATAAAAGAAATTTCACCGCGTTTAAAATATTTAACTAGACAAATTAATAAATTAGCTAAGCGACAAACTATTAAAAAACAATTAATCAGCTTACAAAATGATTATTATGGATTTTTAATTTCCGAAATTAACCAAAAAATTAAAGATACTGAGGAAAAATTACAAAATAAGAATAAACATAAGGATGATTTAGGGGAAAAAATGAAAAAAATTCAAGACAAACTGTATGCCGAAGAAAATAAAAATTCTTATTCTAACGAATTTAATAAAATCCAAGCTGAATACAATGATTTAGTTAATCAAAAAAATAAATTAACTCATGATAAAATTGTTTATCAGGGAAAATTAGATTTAGAACTTTCCAGCTCAGGAAGCAATATTAACTGGATTACAAATCAAAAAAATGAACTGGAAGAAGAATATGATAATAACCAAGAAGAGCTAAAAAAAATAAAAGAAAAATTGATAGATATTCAGCAAGATTTAAGTATTCAAACCGAAAAACAAGATGAATTCTTAAAAAAAATTAAAAATATCCAAGAACAACTAAAAAAGCAGATTAAGTCCACGGGTCCAGACTTAGAATCTGATAATTTAAAACTTAAAATCAAAAAACTTAATTCTAGTATCAAAAAATTAATAGAAAATATTGATGAAATAGACAAAAAGGAACTAAAAAAAGAGATCTATTTTATTGGCAAAGAAATAGAATATTTGGATAAAGAAATCAATAAAGAACAAAATGATAATGATTATCAAGAATTACAAAATAAATTTCAAAAATATTTAATAACCAAAGATTCTTATGTTAATGAAATATATGAATTAAAAAATAAAAAGAATCTTTTGGAAGATAAAATTAAAAATATAGAAAAAAAACAAATTGATATAGAAAATAAATTAGAAAAATTCAAATTAGAGATAAAAATGTCCACTTCTACAGATAAATCTGAAACTCAGAAAGAGATAAACAAAATGATTGAAAATTTAGACGAAAAAATTAAAAATACTGACCAAAAAATTTCTCTAGTCAAAGAAAAAATAGATGATTTAGATAAAAAAAATGAAGAGGGAAGAAAAAACTTATTTCAAATGCAAAGAGAATCACGAGAAATACAAAATAACCTCAATCAAATTAATTCTGAAATTCAAAATATCAATATTGAATTAGCCAAGCAACAAGTTCACTCTGAAGATTTAGAAAGAGAAATTGAATACGAAGAAATTAAAAAAGAAAAATTAAATTTTCGAATAGAGAATTTAGAAAAAAATGAGGCATTTAATAAAATTAATAAGCTTAAAAGACAATTAAGCCAAATCGGTGGAATAGAAGACGACATTGAGGATGAACACCAAGAAGTAAAAGATAAATTTGAATTTTTAGAAAAGCAGATTGGAGATTTAGAACGGGCTTCAAAAAATTTAAAGGAGATAATCGACGATTTAAATAAAAAAATAGAAGAAAGATTCTATTCCAACTTCAAAAAAATTAATGAAACTTTTAACAAATATTTTCAAACATTATTTAATGGCGGACATGGCAATTTAACTATTAAAAAAGAAAGTGTAGAGAAAAAAGAGTGTGAAGATTCTGAAAATATAGAAAATGAGGAAAAAAATCTGGAAGAAGAAACTAATAAAACTTATAAGGGCCGAGCAGAAAAAATTAGTGATATTATAATTTCAGTCAAATTACCCGGCAAAAAACAAACAAATATGACCTATCTCTCTGGCGGAGAAAAAGCTCTTACTTCTATAGCTTTAATTTGCTCTATTATATACAATAATCCCTCTCCTTTCGTTGTTTTAGATGAAGTGGATGCCGCTTTAGATGAGGCCAATTCTGAAAGATTTGCAGAAATAATAGAAAACCTAAAAGGTAAAACTCAATTCATTTGTATAACTCATAATCGAGCCACTATGTATAAAGCCGACACTCTTTATGGAGTAACTATGGACAACGACAGCGTTTCTAAACTTCTTTCTTTAAACTTTAAAGAAGCTCAAAAATATACCGATTAATCCCATTTGATAAATTATCTTATAAACTTACGGAATTAATATTGACAAAGTTCAACAAAAACCCTATTATATAAAAACGAAACGTCATTACGCTTTTTTTATTATTAAAAATTTATAAAATGTTAACTATTAGATTTAAAAGAGTCGGAAGAAAAAAAATTCCTATCTATAGAATAGTTTTAATGGAAAAATATAAAGATCCTTGGGCTGATTATAAGGAAAAGCTCGGATTTTATAATCCCAAAACTAAAGAAATAGAACTAAATGCCGAAAGAATAAAATACTGGATATCAGTGGGGGCCCAGCCTTCTAATACTGTCCATAATTTATTGGTCAAACAAGGAGTAATTGAAGATGAAAAGAGAAAATCCGTTAAAATTAGTAAAAAAAGATTAGCTCGAGAAGAAAAGAAAAAAGAAGCCACAAAAGAAGAAAATAAACCCAAGGAATCAAAAACTGATAAGGATATTCCTGAAGAAAAAATAGAAAGCAAAGAAGAAGTAAAACCCGCAGAATCCTCAAAAAAAGAATCTAAAATTGAGGAACCTAAGGCCGAGGAGTCAAAAACCAAAGAGCTTAAAAGTGAGAAACCTAAAACCGATAAACCTGAAGCTGAAGAAAAAAAGGGAAAAATTAAAGATGAAGATGCTCAGGATAAAAAAACCCCGGACAAAAAAAATGAAACGGAAAAGCCCCAGGAAGAAATAAAAGAAGAAAAAGATGAGGCGGAGTCTGGGGAACCAAAGAACAAAAAAATAGAAGATTTATCCGACGAAGCCTTGGCGAAGTCGGAACCCAAGAACAAAGAAACTAAGAAACCTAAGGATAAAGAACAGGAAAGCAAAAAAACAGGAGTTCAGGGAACCAAGGAAAAAGAGAAAGAAGAATCTGAAAAACCCAAAGAAGCTAAAAACTAATAATTCAAAATTCAACCATTAAAAATTCATTTGAAACCTGTCCTGACGACAGGTCAGGATTTCAAATTGAAAATTGAAAATTCCCCCACTTTTTTCAAAAAGTGGGTGGTATGCGGGTATCGTATAGTGGCTATTACACGGCCTTGCCAAGGCTGAGAGAGGGGTCCGATTCCCCTTACCCGCTCCATAAACCATTCCCCTGAACTACTCGTTTCACTCGAGTTCATGGTCAGGTTTATGGCGCGCCATGTATAAATCTATCGAAGCGAATGGTTTATGCGGTGAACCCGAATGGAATGAGTGGTTCATCGCTATTGTGTAATTTAAAATTTAGATTAAAAATCATTCCTAATTATTCCTTGACTCAAGTTCATGGCACCGCCATAAATATTTTTTAACAAAAGAATAGTTCATGCGATGAACCCGAATGGAATGAGTGGTTCATCGCTATATTAAAACTTAAAGAAAAGCGATATGAAATTTTATTTTGTTTATATTTTGTTAAGTTTAAAAGATTGGAAATTCTACATTGGTTTTACAAGTAATCTTAAAAGTAGGTTTTTAAAACATCAAAAGGGTAGGGTTAAATCAACCAAAAATAGAAAGCCTTTAAAATTAATTTTTTATGAAGCTTATTTAAATAAAAAAGATGCTATAAGAAGAGAAAGATATTTTAAAACTAGTAAGGGTAAAACTACATTGAGACAAATGTTAAAAAATTTCCTTGAGGAATAAATAAAATTAATGGACAAGAACGCTTTATCTAAGGCGTTTTTTTGTTTACCCCTAAGTGGAATAGAACTATTTGATCTAAATTAACTTTACTCTCTAAAAATATAGTTATATGATTACTACATATAAATAATAGTAAGTTCGCCTAAAAGAAATTACACACCATACATTTAATTATTTGATATTTTTTTCACTCTGCTTTTTACAAATTGACATATGAAAGACAAATTTGAACAACAACACGAAGTCCATGAATTGAAAAATTATTTTGCACAGGCCGATATTGTTGTGCTTGCAGAAACACACCACGGCACACACTTTGAAACAATAGCAAAATTTTTTGATCAATTTTTACCACAAATTAATG
>CAZXCJ010000045.1:0-5826 GCA_964639335.1 uncultured Gammaproteobacteria bacterium
TTTTATATGACTCAACCGATTAGTCTATGGTAAGAAAATAGATGACTCAATTCGAATTAATTGACAAAATTTCTAATTTAGTTTATGATAACGAGTTAATTTCTAGAATGGAAAATAATGCCCTACAAAGCGCTCAAGAAAATTTTTCTCCGGAAATTTATTATCAAAAATTAATAGAACTTTACAAAAATATAATTCAAAAAAATAATTAACAAGGTGTGTGTTATTTGTATTGTATTAGTATAATTAGTACACATTCGTATATTGGCATCGGACATTAGTATATGAAAATTGCTTATATTGGACAAAAGGGTATTCCTAAAACTCAAGGTGGGGTAGAGGCCCACGTGGAAAATTTAGCTTTGGAAATGGTCCGCAAAGGCCATCAAGTTTTCGTATACACCAGGCCTTATTATACAGATAAAAAATTAAAAAAATATCAAGGCATTAATTTAATTTCTTTACCCAGTATTAAAACTAAACACTTAGATGCTATTTCTCATACTTTTTTAGCTACCATACATGCCTTATTCCAAAAATATGATATTATCCATTATCATTCTGTGGGTCCGGCTATTTTAAGTTTTATCCCCCGCTTATTCTCTCGAGCTAAAATAATTGGCACCTTTCATTGCATAGATAGATTTCATCAAAAATGGAATTTCTTGGCTAGAATAATTCTAAAATTAGGAGAACGAGCTATTTGTAAATTTCCACATTTAACTATTACTGTTTCCCCTCATATTCAAAAATATTGTTTAGAAAAATATCAACAAAAAACAATTTATATTCCTAATGGATTTAAAATTGCCAAAAATCAAGAAACAGATATTTTAAAAAAATTCAATATTGAATCACAAAAATACTTTTTAGTTGTTTCTCGTTTAATTAGACATAAGGGCCTACATTATATTATTAAGGCCTTTAATAAATTAAATCTTCCAAATTATAAATTAGTAATTGTAGGAAACGATTTTTACAATCCAGATTATAAAAAAGAATTATATGCCATGTCTGCCACTAATAAAAATATTATTTTTACTGGCATTCAAACCGGAAAAAATCTAGATAAATTATTCACAAATGCCAAGGCCTTTATTTTAGCTTCTGAAGATGAGGGTCTTTCTATAACTCTTTTAGAAGCATTGGCTCATAAGCTTCCTGCTATTGTCAGCAACATTGAATCTAATCTTCCTTTTATAAACAAGGATTTGGTTTATGGTTTTGAAAATAAAGATATAGAAGATTTAAAAGAAAAGATGTCTCAAGTGATTAAAAATTATTCTCAGGCTCAAACTAGAGCTGAACAAGCTCAAAAATATATTCAAACTAATTTTAATTGGCCCGAATTAGCAGAACAAATAAATAATTTATATTTAGAAACTAAAAAAACAAAAAAATTAAAAACCCTTTTTCAACATCAGGACTAAGATTTAATTTTAAAATAATTTTAAAACGCCCTCTGGGGCGATTTTTAAATACTTGATTTTTTTCATAATTCATATATAATTTTATCTATAATCAATTTCTACAAACTACGAACTACTAACTACTAGCTACGAACTAATTAACTACATGTCCAAAACAAACAAAACTAGATTAATATTTTTAAGCATTATTGTCCTCGCTGTTTTAGCGGGCTTAATTGTTTACCCAAAACTACCAGATAATTTTCCGGGTAGTTCTTTTTTTAGTAAATTTAAACCAAATTTAGGTCTTGACCTGCAGGGCGGAGCCCACTTAGTTTATCAAGCAGATTTTTCAGCCATAGAAGTAGAAGATGAAAAATCTTCTTTACAAGGAGTAAGAGATGTTATTGAAAAAAGAGTAAATGCTTTTGGTGTAGCAGAACCATTGGTGCAATTAAGCGGTCAAAATAGAATTATTATTGAACTGGCCGGTGTCTTTGATATCCAAGAAGCAATTTCCCGCATTGGTGCAACGCCTTTATTGGAATTTAAAGAATTAGAAGAAAAAGAGCCGTCAGGGGAAGAAATTATCGAAATCAACAAATATAATGACGAACAAAAAACTAAAGCTGAAGAAATTTTAAATAGATTAAAAACTGGAGAAGATTTTGCTCAATTAGCTCAAGAGTTTAGTGAGGACCCCGGATCTAAAGATAGTGAAGGCATAATTGATTTTACAAGCCAAGAAGTATTGGCTGAAGAATATGCTAATGCTATTTTTGATAAATTAAGCCCCGGACAATTAAATGACGAAGTCGTAAAAACGCAATTTGGTTATCATATCATTAAAAAATTAGAAGAAAGAGGAGAGGGAGACAATAAAGAAGTTAAATCTCAACACATATTATTAATGACGCAATCGCTAGAAATTCAAAGTGAATGGAAGAATACTCAACTATCCGGCAAACAATTAAAATCATCTAATGTTTTATATAGAGACACCACTGGCGAGGTGCAGGTTGGTTTAGAATTTAATGATGAGGGAAAGGATTTATTTGCCGAAATAACAGAAAGAAATATCGACAAACCACTCGCAATATTTTTAGATGGTGAACCCATTACTATTCCTACGGTTAATGAAAAAATTATCGGTGGCAATGCCGTTATTACTGGCAGTTTTAATTTAATAGAAGCCAAAGAATTATCTCAAAGATTAAATGCCGGTGCTTTGCCGGTACCAATCAACTTAATTAGCCAACAAACAGTTGGGGCTAGCTTAGGTAAGATATCCTTAGAAAAATCCCTACTTGCTGGCCTGGTGGGTTTAATTATTTTGGCCTTATTTATGATTGCTTATTATAGATTGCAGGGTGTTTTCGCTGTGCTGGCCCTAGCTATTTATGCTTTAATATCTTTATCTATATTTGAATTAATACCTGTTACTTTAACATTGTCAGGAATTGCGGGATTTATTCTTTCTATTGGTATGGCCGTAGACGCTAATGTTTTAATTTTTGAAAGAACCAAAGAGGAATTAAGGGCAGGACAAGCCTTATTGCCCGCCATTGAAACGGGATTTAAAAGGGCATGGCCATCAATCAGAGATTCTAATTTTTCCTCTTTAATAACCTGTTTTATACTTTATTCTTTTGGAGCTAGCATGGTCAAGGGTTTTGCTCTTACTCTGGGTATAGGTATTTTTGTATCTATGTTCAGCGCTTTAGTAATTACCAAAAACTTTTTAAGATTATCTGCCAAAGAAAAAATAGAAAAACATCTTTGGCTTTTTGGGATAAAAAAATAAAAAATAATGAATAATAGATAATACTTAATACATAATACATAATACTTAATACTTGATACTTGATACTTAATACTTAATACATAATACATATGTATAATATCATCGACAATACAAAACCATTTCAAATAGTATCAGCAGTTTTGATATTAATTAGCATTGCTTGTTTTATAATTTTTGGATTGAATTTGGGAATAGATTTTACTGGCGGTTCAATGTTAGATATAGAATTTCAAGGCATCTCCAGGCCCAGCATTAATGAAGTTCAAGAAGCACTAACAGAGTTTGAATTAGAAAACTTAAAAATCCAACCCATTGAAGAAAATGGATATTTAATGCGCATGCAAACCATCAATGAAACAAAACATCAAAACATAATAGTCAAACTCCAAAATACTTTTACTCCTGAAGACGATACTAATCAGAATTTAAAAATAGAAACTATTGGCGAAGAAACAATTAGTGCTGATGCCATAGAAATTCAAACTCAAAATGATTCTATCGTAATAGAAAAAAGGTTTGATTCAATCGGGCCAGTTATTGGGGAAGAATTAAAACAAAAATCTATTTGGGCTATTTTTATAGTTTTAATCGCTATTGTTTTATATATTGCTTATGTTTTTAGAAAAGTTGCCAAACCCGTAGAATCTTGGAAGTATGGACTTTCGGCCATAGCTGCCCTAGCTCACGACGTAATTATAATTATGGGTGTATTTTGTATTTTAGGTTATCTGATGAATGTAGAAATAGATTCCTTTTTTATTACCGCGCTTTTAATTATATTAGGTTATTCTGTAAATGATACCATTGTTACCTTTGATAGGGTTAGAGAAAATTTGCATAAAAAACAACACCTTACTTTTAAAGAATTAATAAATGTCAGCATTAAAGAAACTTTAACTCGTTCTATAAATACATCATTAACCACCTTTATAATTTTAATTTCTGTATTTATATTTGGTGGGGAAACTATAAAATTTTTCGTCTTAGCTTTAATGCTTGGGGTTGTAATCGGAACTTACTCATCAATATTTGTGGCATCCCCTTTATTATTATTTTGGTATAAAAGGAAGTATAAATAAGTTAAAAATTGATAATTTGTAATTGATTATTGAAAATTCAGCCCTTGGGGTTGATTTTTTATTTGAAAAACTTGACATTTATTAATTATTTTACTAAAATTTTAGCGGTTTGTTTGGTTGTCGTATCTCAATCTTCTGTCCTAAATAGGACAAATAAAATATAGGAGGTGTTTGATGAACGACAAAGACACAAAAATAATTCAAATCAGTAATTGTGATTGGTTAATAAATTTAATCAATCCAATTGAAAAGGAAAATGGTGAGATTGTTGTGGAAAATTTTGTTCTTCATAGAAAGAATGACAAAACTTTTCATGCTACCATGGTAGAGGCTAAAATCGGAGATATAAAATTCCGTCAGCCAATAATTATTGAACATGGTAATAACAATAAAGTCGGCGATATAGTAATTATCTTTCGTAAAAATCCTCATAACCACCGCTGGATGGTACAATGTGATCAAGAAGATGTTTATGTTACTGAAGAAAAAATTGAAAAAATTGTTAGAGCTCAAAGATCTTCTTTGGACAATGTCAAACAAGCGGTTAACAGAAAGGTAATTATGGTTGGCGAAGGATACTCTAATCCTCGTCGCATTGGTGGAGAAAAAATCTTTCAACACTATGTCACTGTTGGTTGGGGACCGCAAATAGCCGATCAAATGATTGATGTTTTTGATTATGTTGATTTATTAGATTTTCAAGGACAATCAGTTTTTTTGAAAACATTGAAGCATATGCCCCACGAAATGGCATACGAAATCCTGGATCAAATTCGCAAACCAGAAGAATAAAACCAAAACAAACCAGAATGACTCCCTTTATAGAGTCATGACCCTTAGAAACATCTTTGGGTCATCTTTTTTTATATTAAAAATTACCAAAAAATAATAGTTAAAAACTCTTTACTTTTTTTATAAATAAGCTAAGATAAAACAATCTTTTAAAAAAAAAGGGAAATATCAGGAGGTCTGATGAAAAAAATAATTTTCCTAATTATAGTTTCCCTTTTATGTATCTCTTGCACTAAATCTATTCTGAGTATTGAAAAACAAAAAAATACATTTTTATTTGAACTAGAAATTCCGCGCAATATAAACAAAGTAGATTCTGCACAATTATTCATTGAAGTTGATCTCTCTGAACCTCAAATTGACATAAGAGATATAGATTCTGCACAACTATTTATCAATCTTGACGTCTTTGAATCTAAAATTGATCTTGAAAATGAAAAAATTGTTAACGAAATTCCTGTTGAAAAACTGTTTACCGAAAATCAAAGTAAAAATATTTTCCAACTGACGTTCAAAATTTATATGAAAAATAAAAAAATAATTGAGTATCGTAAGAAAGTGCTCATTTATAAAAGGGGGAAAGTTGTTTTCATGAATACGAAAGGGGACTAACACAGTCTCCTTTTTTATTTATGCGCCTAGTTTAACAAAAAAGCGCAATATGTCTGTGCACATTACCAAAGAACCTTGACCCTGTTAAATACTATTTTTTCTAAAAATAGGAAAAATAATTTAACAGGGT
>CAZXCJ010000046.1:0-5331 GCA_964639335.1 uncultured Gammaproteobacteria bacterium
AAATCTAATGATTTTGGTAGGTTTAGAGTGTTACCTATGTATCTCATCTTATTCATTTGGTTGAGAATTAATTATCTATTGATTATTATCAAATAACTAATTTGCAAATCTAAAAACCATCACGTCTCCATCTTGCACTATATATTCTTTACCTTCTAATCTGATTAACCCTTTTTCTTTGGCTGGAACCTCTCCGCCAGCATTTAGTAAATTTTGCCAGTTAATAACTTCGGCTCGGATAAAGCCCTCTTCAAAATCAGTATGAATTTTGCCAGCAGCTTGAGGGGCCTTAGCTCCTTTTTTAATAGTCCAAGCTCGGGATTCTTTTGGTCCGCTGGTTAAAAAAGTAATTAAATCCAAAATGCGGTAGGATTCTTTAATTAATTTATTTAAACCCGTGTCTTCTAAATTTAATTCTTTAATATATTGTTCTAATTCCCCACTTTCTAAATCTGCCAATTCGGATTCTAATTTAGCGCAAATAGTCAGACCATCTTCAGCTTTATCGTTCAATTCATTTTCATCAACATTATAAACATAGAGCATAGGCTTCATGGTTAGTAGACTATAACTTTTAATTAATTTTTTTTCTTCATTGTCTAAATCTGTTTTTATGGCAAGTTTATTATTTTCTAAAGTATCTTTAATTTTGTCTAATACAATTTTTAATTTATCTACTTCTTTATCGTGCGGTCCTTTGAGTTGAGAGTTTATTTTTTCTAATTGTTTATTAATAATCTCTAAGTCTGCCATGATTAATTCTAAATTTATAATTTCCTTATCGCTTTTGGGATTTATTTCACCATGAACATGAGCTACATTTGGATCATTAAATCTGCGGATAACTTGTAAAATGGCAGCAACTTCTCTGATATTTGATAAAAATTTATTTCCCAAACCTTCTCCCTTAGAAGCACCTTTAACCAAACCAGCAATATCAACGAATTCTATGGTAGTATAAATAGTTTTTTCAGAATTGTGTATTTTAGACAAGGCATCTAATCTTTCGTCAGGTACAGCCACTACGCCTATATTGGGTTCAATAGTACAAAAAGGATAATTAGAAGCATCAACCTGTTTTTTAGTTAGGGCTTTAAATAAAGTTGATTTGCCGACATTGGGTAGGCCGACTATACCAATTGAAAATGACATAATTAGTTGCAAGTTAAAAGTTTAAAATTAGAAGTTTATAATTTCATAACTAGTCTTCACCCTGTTAAACCTGTTAAATTATCGCTAAATTGCGATACTATTTAACAGGTTGAAATAAGATTTGGGTTTCTCTTTATAAATATTTTACCATAAAAAGCTTTTAAATACTTTTTAATGATGATATTTTTATTCAAATCTTAATTTTAAATTTTTATAGGAAGTACATAGAAAAAATATATGAAAATTTAAAATTATTTAACAGGGTAAATTTACCTAATATTTATTTATTTGTCCATATTTGAAAAAAGACATATTTGTGTTATATTAAGTTTATTATTATTTACAATAAAAATATGTCTAAAATTTTATTCAATAAAATTTTTAAAGATTTAAAACTTTATTATCAGGAACGAGGAGTTTTAAACAGGACTTCTTCAGAAATTCTTTCTAAGAGCAAACAAGCAATTTTTACCGCTCACGATGGAAAAATAAAAGAGGCAGAAAAGATTTTAATTCAAGCTCGAGATTTATTAAAAGATTTAAATAAAAAACATAATCGTAGTAATCGTTTGCAATTTGAAGGTTCTTATCGGGCCTGCGTGGAAGAATTTTTAGAGGCCAATTTTTTTATTGCAGTTTTAAAAGACAAAGAATTAAAATTAAATACTAATTTTCAATTTGGGCCAGAAGAATATATTGGCGGTTTATGTGATTTAACAGGGGAGTTGGTGCGTCAAGCAGTTTTATTAGGAAATAAAAAAGGATTAGTTAAAATTAAAAAGTATACGAAAATTACTAAAGAAGTAGTTGGATTTATGATGAAACTTTATTTATCTGGTAAGACCCGACAAAAATTTGATGAGTCCAAAAGAAATTTAAAAAGATTAGAACAAATTATCTACGAAATTAATTTGCGGAAATAAAATGATTAAAAGATTGCCCAAAAGTGTACGCAAATATATTGCTCGACAAAAGGCTTTAATTAGAAGCCGATTTTCTGATCCAGAAGAAATTGAGAGAAAAATAGATAATTTATATCAAAATTTTGTTTCTAAACAATAAAAATAATAAGTAAATATTAGAAAAGCTGAATTTGGAAATTGATTAATGCTTTATGATAAAATCTCTTTTTTTGAATAAATTTAATAACGGGAATGGTCAGGATAAATCTTGTTTAGATAGATTTTTAAAAAATCCTAAAAAGGCTTTATGGAAATTATCTTTTCCGATTATTTTTGGGCTGATCTTTCAGGCCCTTTATTTAATTGCGGATACCTTTTTTGTTATTAAGGTGGGGCATGAGGCCGTGGCAGCTGTTACTTTTTCCATGCCTATTTTTCTAGTAATCATTGCTCTTTCTAGTGGTTTTGGTTTGGGTATTACTACTTTAATTTCTAAATATATAGGGGCGGGAGATAAAGAAAGAGCCAGCGCAGTAGCTCATCATGCTGTTATTATTGGTATCTTATTGGGGTTTTTTGTTAGTTTGATTGGTTATGCTATTACTCCTTTTATTTTTAGATTAATGGGGGCCTCGGGATTAACCCTTGATTTGTCTATTCAATATTTTCGGATAATTTCTATTGGCAGTTTTTTTCTAATTTCTTCCATGTTTTTTAGGTCCATTTTAGCAGGTGAAGGAAATTATAAAATTTCCACTGCTATTTTAGCTTTTAGTGTCATTATTAATTTGATTTTAGATGCTGTATTTATATTTGTTTTAAATTGGGGAATTGAAGGCGTGGCTTGGGCTACTTTTATTTCTTTTTTTGTTTCATTTATTGCTTATTTTATATTTTTATTTGTAAAGAAATTTTCCTATTTTAATTTTTATTTTCATTTTGATAAATTTGAGATTGATTTTTATTTAATAAAAAAAGTATTTCATATCGGAGCTCCAGTTAGTATTTCCCAAGTAATTTTGTCGTTTGGAATTGTATTTACTAATTATTTTGTATCTCGTTTCGGTCAAACAGCAGTAGCTGGTTTTGGATTAGCTTCTCGCTTAGAAACTTTTTATACTATGATTGTAATTGGCATGAGTTCTGCTCTTTTGACTTTAGTAAGTATGTATATTGGAGCTAAAAGAAATGATTTAGTAAATTTTCTTTTGAAATATGTAGCTAGGATTAATTTGATTATTGGTTTGGGTATGGCTATTTTATTTTATTATTTTTCGGATTTATTTTTATTAATTTTTACTAAAGATCAAAGTTTAATTAGTGTCGGAGTAGGTTATTTTAAAATAGTAGTTTTTAGTTATCCTTTAATAGCTTTAATTTTTATAATAGTCAGATTATTACAATGTTTAGGTAATACCAAAAACGAAACAATAATTAATTTGTTCCGTTTTGTATTATTTTTTCTACCTTTGATTTGGTTATTTGTGAAGATACTCCATTTTAAGGTAGAGGGTATTTGGTATGCTTATTTGATTTCCAATATATTGGCCTTTTTTATAGCTGTAATAATGTATAGGCATGCCTCGGAAAAACTTAAGAAAATTTGTGAAGGCTAGGGTTAGTTTTTAATAACCCAAATTAGAATAGAGTGGGAATTTATCACAAAGGTCTTGGACCTGTGTTTTTATTTTATTTAAAGATTCTTCTTTTTGATGATTTTTTAATACTGCAATTATCATCCCTCCAATTTGTTTCATTTCTTCTTCTTTCATTCCGCGACTGGTTAGGGCCGGAGTTCCAATTCTAATGCCCGAGGGGTCAAAAGGAGAACGAGGATCAAAAGGAATAGTATTTTTATTAACAGCAATCATTGCCCTTTCTAAAGCAGTTTCAGCTTCAATTCCGCTAATATGAAAAGGACCAACATCGATTAAAATCATGTGGTTATCAGTTCCGCCAGTAATTATTTTTAATCCAGCATTCATAAGTTCTGCGGCTAAAATTTTGGCATTTTTGACAATTTGTTCAGCATATTCTTTAAATTGGGGTTGTTGAACTTCAAATAGAGCCTGAGTTATTCCAGCTGTGGTTTGATTATGTGGTCCGCCTTGTAATCCTGGGAAGATAGCTCTGTCAATATATGTTGGAATATTTTGTTTTGATTCTTTCCAGCCAATAACTGCTTCTGGTTTTTTGAGTGGATTAGATTTGTTGCCATTACACATAATCATTGCTCCTCGTGGACCGCGTAGAGTTTTGTGAGTAGTAGTGGTTATGACATCAGCGTGTCCAGCTGGTGAAGGATGAACTCCGCCAGCAATTAAACCAGCGATATGAGCTATATCAGCGATAAGAAAAGCATTTTCAGCATGGACAATTTGGGCTAATTTTTCAAAATCAATAATTCTGGAATAAGCCGTGGCTCCGACAAAAACCAATTTGGGTTTTTCTTTTTTAACCATATCTTCAATGGCATTATAATCTAAAAATCCGTTTTTATCTGTGGTATATTGGATTGATTCATAAAATTTAGCACTAAAATTTACTTTCCAGCCATGAGTTAAATGTCCGCCATAAAGCAGATTCATGCCCATGATTTTATCACCCGGTTCGCAAAGCGCGAAATAAACTGCTTGATTGGCTGGAGATCCAGAATAGGGCTGGAGATTAGCATGGTCAACCTTAAATATTTTTTTGGCATATTCACGACCCAAGTTTTCTATTTGGTCAATAAATTCATTACCGCCATAATATCTTTGCCCAGGATAGCCCTCAGAATATTTATTGGTTAAAATTGAACCCATGGCTTTTAATACATTTTCAGAAACATAATTTTCCGAAGCAATCATTTCTAGACCGTCTTGCTGTCTTCGGAGCTCTTCATTGATTAGTTTAAATAAATCATTATCTTTTTTATTTATCATAAGAGTTAGTTAAAGATTAGGAGAGACGCAATGCCTTGCGTCTGTACAAAATTTTATTCATAAATTATTAATTACCTCCCTGCGTTAAAGTTTCGGGAGGCAGGCAAGTTACAAGTTATAATACTAATTATAGTATAACATTGTTTATTTTTTTAACAGCATTGGTTTTTTCTTTTTTGTCATCCTGAATTTATTTCAGGATCTTTAGGTATGAAAAGTTGTTGAAAAGAAAGATTCTGAAACAAGTTCAGAATGACAAGTGAGAAGTAAATCTTATAGACAAAAAAAGAAAAAATTTGGTGTGAAAATTATATGATAATGTCCTAGTTAGATGAAATAGAAATGTCCTATCT
>CAZXCJ010000047.1:0-5293 GCA_964639335.1 uncultured Gammaproteobacteria bacterium
CCATTGCTTTTTTGAAACAGGTATTAAGATGGCCTTCCATTAACATCTGATGAGCTGATTTCAAAAGACCTATCACTGCCGAATTTTGCTGCATGATATCAATGCAGTACTCATTGGTTTCTATCATTTTAATGATTTTGGATATTAAACTTTGGGCCTTTTTAAAATTAATGAGGGTATTTTCTTTTTTGGTAGTCATATTTTTAAATTTGTTAGTTAGTTATTTATCCACACCCTGACCATAGGTATAGGTCTATTGTATCAAATAGAAAATCCCTGTCAACAGCAAATTTACTTTTTTTCGTGTCTGTGCTAAATTAGAATCACAAAAACATTAAATTTCTAGCCCCACCCACCACTCAATTTAATGTCCCGCCGCCCTGCTCGCACAGAGCAGAGTTCAGCAAAAAAGTTTTCTTTACCTTTTAGAAAAAAAAATAAATTGCGCGCGAAAATCAAAAATTGAGAAGAAAACTTTTTTGCGGAGCGGCGAGCGTCAGCGAGTGGTGGCGGGGCGGAGCGAATCAGTCGGGATTTTGTTCAAAATGAGTTCTGACTTTTTCCAACAAACACCATCATCCGACTCATTTCAAACTTCGTTTGAAATTTGCTCAAAGGGTCGCTATTTTATTAATAATTTTTATTTGTCCCAAACAAAACAAACTGATAAAATAAACTCATGAAAAAACTAATTTCCATATTTTTAATTATTGTAATTTTATTTACTCCCTATTTAATATCTGCTGAAAATAAAAAATCTACTCTAGATAATTATATCCAGTATTTTTATAATCGCTATGCTCAACATTTTACTAAATATAGTTTGCAATATGCCATACCTGACTACGGAATTAAAAAATTCACCAAGCCCCTACAAGCTCGGGAGTTAATCTCTTTACCTTTTTATTATAAATATCAAGCCCTTAAAAATAATCCCCAGGCCCTTCAAAGCATTAAATTGGGGTTATTTGATGCTTATCAAGAACTAATTTCTCGAACGCCTGAATCTCAATCCTTTGCTGACGCCGAAACTCATTTTTTAACTATCAGAATACTAGATGAATTTCCCGATCTAATATCTTCCCAATCTAAATCTGCCATCTTAGATATTATTAAATATTATGCCGAAGATGGAATTAAAGCAGAAGATACTGAAAACAGAGCCATGGTATCTGGGACTCATTGGCAATATATCGTAAATTATCTTTCTGATAATCAAATCATTAGTTTAGATAAAAAATTGAATTTTGAAGAACTTATTCGAACCAAAATAGATAAAGCTATTCAAAAATCTATTAATCCCAATTATTGGTATTTGGAAAACAATCTTCAGGACTTTTCCGTACACTATCATGCTCTTTCGGCTTTCATGCTGATGATTTATGGAAATTTGAGTCAGCAAAATAAATATCTATATCTAGCCCAAAAAATGTATCAAAATATTAAAAAAATAAGTTTTACTAGCGGTAAAGTTCCGGCCCAATTGGGGTGTCGGCCATCTGGATTAGGCGCTCAGTTTTATTTAATGACTGGTTTATTGGGGTATTATTTTGATGACAATGATTATATGAGCTATTTATCTTTTGCTAGTGGAAATAAATTCTTTTCTGACCCCAATTATCCTCAAAGACTAGAATTTCATTCCAGCATAGGAAATTCTGAACCAAATTTTAATGATGATTATGCTTTTTGCGATATAGCTGAATTAGGTTTAATAATACCAAAACTGAAAAATATCTATCTATATTATAAAATAAATAAAATTCAACCCATTCAGGAATTTAAAGATAATACTTTTTATATTAAAAATACTGGGCAAGAAATAATTTTTGAAAAAAAATAAATCAAAAAAACAAAAAAGCAGTTTGATTTTTTGTTTGTTACTTATTACTAATTACTAACCGACTATCTCACCTCGCAATTCTTAACATATTTTAATACATCTTTTTTTAACTCTTCAAATTCTGCGTCGGTATAGGTTTCCGCTTTTAAAAATTTCGGATCGTTAGCCTTGGTAGCTACAAATTTCTGTAAAATATATAATTCGGCTCCTGAAATTAATTGAGCCATTTTTTTAATCTCTGAAAAACTTAATTGTGATTTAACAATTGTAGTTCTAAATTCATATTCTAATCCCGAATCCATTATTAATTTAATACTTTCTTCAATATCTTTTAAATTAACTTTTCTATTAACAACTTCTTCATATCTTTCTAAGGAAGCTTTAATATCCATGGCAACATAATCTAATGATTGCTGATTGATTAACTTTTTTAAAATGTCCGGCTTAGTTCCGTTGGTATCTAATTTTACTAAAAAACCTAAATTCTTGAGCTCACTTATAAATTTTGGCAATCCTTTTTGTAATAAAGGCTCCCCCCCAGTAATGGAGACTGCATCTAGCTTCCCTTGCCTTTCTTTCAGAAAGTCAATAATTTTTCTTTCATCCAAAGCAGGGGTAAACTGTTCTGGGTCAACTAATTCTGGATTATGACAATAGCCACATCTAAAATTACAACCCTGAGTAAATATAATAGCACAAATTTTCCCCGGATAATCGATTAAAGAGAACTTTTGTAAACCACCAATATTCATAATGCTAATTTATAATGCCAACATACTAATGATATACCAATAATACTAATACAATGCTAATGATTAAGGTTATATGTGTTAATCAAGGTATTTATTAGTATGCTATTTGCATAATTGGTATCAATTCGTATATTGGCATTATTATATTAGTATCCACGACAAGCTTATTTTTTAATTTTTTTCTGAGAAGCTTTTTTTATATCCAACATTTTTCTCAATTTAAACTCCTCTTTTTTACCCTTATTCCAATATTTAACCGGTCTAATATAGCCGACGGTTCTAGAATAAACTTCTGTTTCTTTTTTACATTTAGGACATTTAAAATGTTCTCCGGCGATATAACCATGATCCGGACAAATACTAAAAGTAGGAGTAATAGTAAAATAAGGCAAATGATAAGTAGTGCAAATTTTCTCAACCAAAGTTTTAGTAATTCCATAATTAGATATTTTCTCTCCAGTAAATAAATGCAGGGTCGTACCGCCGGTATATTGACTTTGAATTGGGTCTTGTAAATCTAAAATTTCAAAAACATCATTAGAATAATCAACTGGCAATTGACTAGAATTAGTATAATAGGGTTCAGCTTTATATTTTTTAACTCGGGCAGCATTAGCAAACAATATATCCGGATATCTCTTCTGGTCTTTTAGGGCTAGTCGATAAGAAGTTCCTTCCGCTGGAGTGGCCTCTAAATTAAACATATCTCCAGTTTCTTTTTGAAAATTAATTATTTTTTTTCTCATAAAAACCAAAACTTCTTGAACAAATTTATGACCCTCGGGAGTAGTAATATCCTGACCTAAAAAATTTAAACAGGACTCGTTCATTCCCAAAAGACCAATGGTAGAAAAATGATTCTTCCAATATTCACCAAATCTTTGAACCACTGTTCTTAAATAAAATCTAGTGTAAGGATAAAGGCCGCCATTAGTAAATTTTTCCAATATTTTTCTTTTAATCTCTAGGCTCTCTTTAGCTAAAACCATAATATCTTCTAACCTCTGATAAAAATCTTTTTTATTTTTAGCTAAATAACCTATCCTAGGCATATTAATAGTAACTACACCAATAGAGCCAGTTAAAGGATTGGAGCCAAACAAGCCCCCGCCCCTTTTAACTAATTCTCTATTGTCTAAACGTAAACGACAACACATAGAGCGAGCATCTTCCGGATCCATATCAGAATTTATAAAATTAGAAAAATTAGGAATTCCATATTTAGCAGTTACTTCCCATAATTTTTCCAGATTTTTATCCTGCCAATCAAAGTCCTTGGTAATATTATAAGTTGGGATCGGAAAAGTAAAAACCCTGCCTTGGGCATCACCCTCGGCTACAACTTCTAAAAAAGCCTTATTGATAATATCCACTTCTTTGGCAAAATCACCATATTTTTCTGCTTGGGGCTTGCCGCCAATAATAACATTTTTATCAGCGTAGTGTTTGGGGATTACTAAATCTAAAGTTATATTAGTAAAAGGCGTTTGGAAACCAACCCTCGTGGGAACATTCATATTAAAAACAAACTCCTGTAGAGCTTGTTTAACTTGACTGTAATCTAAATCATCATATCTAATAAAAGGAGCTAAGAGAGTATCAAAATTAGAAAAGGCCTGGGCTCCCGCGGTCTCACCTTGAGTAGTATAAAAAAAATTAACAACTTGACCCAGGGCTGTTCTCAAATGCTTAGCTGGTTTTGATTCAATCTTGCCGGCGATGCCTTTAAACCCAGTCAAAAGTAAATCTTCTAAATCCCAGCCCACGCAATAGGCCCCTAAAAATCCTAAATCATGAATATGAAAATCTCCTGAAAGATATGCCTCTCTAATTTTTTGGGGGTAAATTTTATTCAGCCAATAAACTTTAGTAATCTGTTCGGCTATATAATTATTCAGACCTTGCAAAGAATAGCTCATATTAGAATTTTCATTAACTTGCCAATCAATATTTTTCAAATAATCTTCTACAAGTTTCACATTCGCTGTTTCTGAAATATTTCTTAATTGAGCATGTTGCTCTCTGTAGATAATATAGGCCTTAGCAGTTTTTTTATAAGCAGATGCTAATAAAACTTCTTCTACAATATCTTGAACTTCTTCAACTGTGGGTACTTTTTTATCCAAAGTGTTCTGAGCCAAGCCTAAAACTTTAATAGTAAGTTTTTTAGCAATTCTTTCATCGAATTCTTCTGTGGCCTCACCGGCCTTTCTAATAGCTGCTGTTATTTTTTTAGTATCAAATTTAAGAACCCGGCCATCTCTCTTTTTAATCCTTCTAAAGATTTTATCTTCGTCCATTTTTATTTTTCCCCTCCTGTTGAGATAAACTCAACAGCTTTTATCCAACGCCCTCTAAAATATCTCCCGGGAAAATGCTGGAATTTATTTTTATTAAATTTTAGTTTAAAAATAAGATTCAATATGTCCAAATTTATCAATTTTGCATAATAATTCATTACTCAAAGTCAATTTTTCTATACTTAACAAGACACTATATGTAGTAGTTCTATTAATAGCCACTATACCACATTTTGTGGTTTATCCAAAATCCTGTCTGTGGATAAGTGTACTTTTTATCTAATTTTAGAGGATTTGATAAAAGGTCTAAATAAAAAATAAGTTTTAAAAATTACTAAAAATATTGTGAAAATTATATGATAATGTCCTAGTTAGATGAAATAGAAATGTCCTATCTA
>CAZXCJ010000048.1:0-4563 GCA_964639335.1 uncultured Gammaproteobacteria bacterium
TATATTGCATACACTTATTTTATCATAAGTGTTGCACTTACTTGTTGAACTTAGGGGTAGGTTTAAAATTTTCGTTTGAGATGGGCCTGTCTTTCCGCTAGAGGCGAACTGTTTCTTGGTATATGGTGGAAAAATTTTAAAGTTAAAAGTAAATGGAATTTATTGGATTTTAAAAAACAAATTAGGTGCGGGGATTTATTTTTTCCAATAATTTTTTAGAATCTTCTAATTTTCTTTTTTCTTGTTTGATTATTTGTGAAGGAGCTTTGTCTAAAAATTGTTTATTGGAAAGTTTTTTTTCTAATAATTTTACATACTGGTTTAATTTTTCGAATTTTTTACCATTTGATTTTTTTATCCCGAGTAAATTGGATTTGGCTTGAGAAGTTGAAAGATGATTTTCTATTTTTAAATAAATTTTGATATATGGAAGATGAATTTCGGTTTTTAAATTTTCTTCTTTTTTAATATGTTTGACATGGGCTAACTTTTCTATAATATGACTTTGTCCATTAACCAATTTGTCGTATTTTTTACTAATTATTAAACATTCTATATATTTTCCCGGATCAAGCTTGTGTTCATTTTTAAATTTATTAATTTCAAAAATTATATTTTGTATTATTTGAACGCTATCTATTGTTTTTTGGTCTTTTTTATATTTTGCTTTGGGCCACTCCGAAATCATAAGTAATTGAGAATCAAAATTTTTCCAAATAGTTTCAGTTACAAATGGCGTGAAGGGATGCCAAAGTTTTAAAATATTTTGTAAGCAATAAAGCAGTATTTCTTCTTTGCCTTTTTCTATTTTTGCCACTTCAAGATACCAA
This sequence comes from uncultured Gammaproteobacteria bacterium, assembly GCA_964639335.1. Classification (GTDB taxonomy): domain Bacteria; phylum Patescibacteriota; class Patescibacteriia; order UBA1558; family S5-K13; genus JAIOTH01. The sequence continues at coordinate 831 of CAZXCJ010000048.1, forward strand.
TCTGCAAAATCGTGCCAGGTAAATTGTTCCAAAGCCCTACCAGCCATAGAAAAATTAAAATTATTTAAATCCTTTGTGGTATCTGCTATAAAACCTTCTAATTTATTTAATATCCATCTATCAAATAAGGTTTTTGCTTTGGGTTTGTGGTTTATTATTTTTGGATTTTTAATGTTTAATAATACAAATCTAGAAATATTCCATAATTTATTAACAAAATTTCTAAAGCCAGCAATTTTTTCATCATAAAGAGTAATGTCGTTTCCCGGAGTAGAGCCGATAATCATTGATAACCTCAGGGCATCAGCTCCGTATTTATCTATCATTTTCAAAGGATCAATACCATTACCTAAAGATTTAGACATTTTACGGCCCTGTTTGTCCCTGACTAAGCCGTGCAAGTAAACTTTTTCAAAAGGTTTCTCATCTAAAATATAAGTAGTCATTAAAATCATTCTAGCCACCCAGAAAAATAAAATATCATAACCAGTTTCCATTACAGAATTTGGATGAAATTCTTTTAAGTCTTTGGTTTTTTGAGGACCGCCTAAGGTTGTAAATGTCCATAAAGAGGAGGAAAACCAAGTATCTAAAGTATCGGGATCTTGAATCCAGTCTTTTCCAGGACTGGTAGTTTGAACTTTTATTTTATCAGTTTCAGCTTCCAGGGTTTGGTTATACCAAACAGGTATGCGGTGCCCAAACCAGATTTGTCTAGAAATACACCAGTCGCGGAGATTGTCCATCCACTGGAAATAGGTTTTATTAAATCTTTCCGGAATTATTTTTATATTACCATTTTTAACAATTTCCGAAGCTAATTGTTTTAAACTTTTGTTATGTTTAATGGGCTTATCAACATCTATAAACCATTGTTCAGATGGCAATGGTTCAATTGGTGTTCCACAGCGGTAGCAAACTGAAAGATTATGAATGTAATTTTTATCAATTTTTTTAACCAAGCCCTTGGCTTTTAATATTTCCACAACTTTTTGACGGGCCTCTTTAACAGACATGCCCTCAAATTCTCCAGCTGCAGAAGTCATCTTTCCTTTTTTGTTGATTATTTCTTCAATTTTTAGATTATATTTTTGAGCTAATTCAAAATCCGCAAAACTATGAGCGGGAGTAATTGTCATTGCCCCAGTGCCCATTTTTATGTCAGCTATGGGGTCGGCAATGACTTGGGCTTTTATTTTTCCGTTTATCCATTCAATTTCAAATTTTTTGCCAATTATATTTTTATATCTTTTATCTTTAGGATGAACAATAATGACTTTGTCAGAAAATTTTGTTTCAGGACGAGCAGTTCCAATTACTACTGGACCATATTTAAAATAATAAAAAGGAGTTTGCTGTTTTTTATATTCTACTTCATCATCAGCTAATGTGGATTGACAATGCGGGCACCAATTAACAACTCTTTTGCCCCTATATATAAGTCCATCATTATACATTTTAATAAAAACCTCTTGTACGGCCTTGGTTAGGCTAGCATCCATAGTATATCTTTCCCGCGACCAGTCTAAAGAAGACCCCATTTTCTGTAATTGTTTTTTAATTACTATTTTAGATTTTTGAACAAATTTATCAACTTCTTCTAAAAATTTTTCTCGGCCAATTTTATGTCTGTCTATACCTTGGTCTTTTAATTTTTTATCTACTACGGTTTGAGTGGCAATAGCTGCATGGTCCATTCCGGGAAGCCATAAGGTTTTATCCCCCTGCATACGATGATAACGAATCATTAAGTCCTGATAGGCCAGCATAGCAGCATGGCCAATATGAAGCTGGCCAGTAACATTAGGAGGAGGAAGAACAATTGAAAAATTTTTACCATTTCTATTTGGTAAATTGTCAGGGTTAAAATATCCAGAATTTAACCATTCTGAATAAATATCATCTTCAAATTTTTTTGCTTCGTATGTTTTTTCCATAAGTTTACCAATATACTAATGATGCTAATAATACGAATAAATTATACAAATGATACAAATTAATTTAATACTTAAATTAGTATGATTAGTATCATTTGTACCCGCCTGCCATCGCCTGTGGCGAAGCCAGTGGCGGGCAGGTATTAGCAAAATTTTATAATTCTTTCATTTTCATTTTCACCTAATTTAAATTTAATGTATTTTGTGTTTTTCGGCAACTCATCTTTAATTTTATCAGCCCATTCAATTAAAACAAGGGCTTGTGGATTATTAATATAATCTTCTAAGCCAATATCAAGTAAGGATTTATAATCATTTAATCTATAACAGTCAATGTGAACTAATCTTTTAACTTGGGACTTGGAACTTGGGACTTTTGTTTTATAAACCTTCATGACTACATAAGTAGGACTGGTGATATTCTTAATATTAAAATATTGCCCCACTCCTTTAACAAAAGCAGTTTTACCAGAACCCAACTCACCGATGAGGCCAATTATATTTGTATTAAAAGAGGGGGCTAGTTTTTTTCCCAATTTTAAGGTTTCTGATAATGATTTTGTAGTATATTTGGTCATTTTTTTAGCTATCAGCTTTTAGCTATCAGCTAGAATTAGTATTCAATAGTAATTAACAAAGTTGGGATTAAACAAATATATATTTTTTTATTATCTTTATCAATAAAAATACCTATCCACAAATCATACCAAGCAAGGGATAGTTTAAACCTACCAATTTTTAGTAATTTTATTGATTTCATAATTTATATATTTTTACTTTTTTGAAAAACACTAAAAACATATTGACACCAATTAACTCTAATAGTATCAGCTATTAAATATCCAAAAAAAGCATTATAAATAAATTTTTTAGGAAATAAATATTTTATTGGAAATGCCAAGCATTTTTTTTCGAAAACTATCTTGGCCATTTTTTCAAATTTTTCAGCATTAGGTAATAAATATTGTATTAAATTATTTTTTTCTATATTAACAAACCCTGTTTTATTGGCATATTTTTCTATCTGTTCATATTCTCCATATTTATTTAGAGCTATTCCAAGTTCTGACAAACGTTTAGCAATTTTATTATCCCTAGTAGTTTTTTCCTTTAAATCATTCCAATAACCATCAATGATTATAAATAATCCAGAGGGCTTTAAAATTCTATTTACTTCTGCGAAAACTTTAATTTCATTAGTGCTATAATATAGAGCCTCTACTACAAAGACGATATCGAAGCTATGACTTTTAAATTTACTTAAATTATGATAATCACCCTGCTCCACTTTCAAATTATTATATTTTCTTAGTTTTTTAAAAGCCAGACTTAATTGGGCTTTTGATAAATCAATTCCAAAAAAATTTACTTGGGGAAATTTATTAGCTAAATAAGTTAAATTTGCGGCTCGTCCACAGGCTATTTCTAATACATTTTGGGTCTGAATTTTTTTTATATATTTTGCTACAAATTTTGGTTGGTAATTCAAACCATCTTCACTGTATTTACCATTTTTATTAACCGCAAAATGAACATAATTTTTTCTAGAATGAAAAATTGAATAAGGTATTTTATTAACCAAGTAATATTTTTGAATATATTTATTATCTATTTTAAAATTTAAAATTTTATCTAAATTATATATGCGAGCAATATTTTCTATTTTTTTGTGAATTGATTTTTCGTAAATATTCATAATTTTATAGAGTTAAATTAGCATCAGCACTTAAGTCAAAATAATTTTTTTTGGCCTTTTTACGATTGAAATATCCAGCTATAGCAATCATGGCTGCATT
>CAZXCJ010000049.1:0-4235 GCA_964639335.1 uncultured Gammaproteobacteria bacterium
GCATAGGTTAATTTATCAAAATTAACTATTTGATAATCAGGATATTTTTTCATCATATATAAGATAAAGTTGGTGCCAATAAATCCCGCACCTCCAGTTATCAATATTTTAATTTGTTTATTTTTTTCCATAAATTTATTTTATTGTATTTATATTGGAATTAAGTCTTGCCGTAGCTTCAGCGAAGGCAGACGTCTTCAGTTATGAATATTTTTATATAATTGAACTGTTAAATTGTTAAATTATTTAATTTTATTTTTGTGAATTAAATACTTGACATAAGTAGCTAAGGTTAAGTCATCTGTTATTTTTCCAGATTTAATATGTTTATCCAAATTCTTCTCAGATAATTTTATTATTTCAGTGTATTCTTCGTTGTCTTGAAAGCTTTCGTCTTTAACTTCTACATTTTCTGCTAAATAAGGATACATTTCAACAGTACAAAATCCATTACTCTCATTGTATTTACCTAAAAATTTCCAGGATTTAGAAATTAGTCCTAGTTCTTCAAATAATTCTCTTTTAGCTGCTTGTAAAGGAGTTTCATTTTTTTCAATCGCTCCGGCTACAAATTCAATAGTTTCTTTATTTGTTGGATAACGCCATTGTTTTACTAAATAGAAATTTCCTTTTTTATCTTTAGCTACAACAGAGATTCCACCTTTAGTGCCTCTAAAAATAACTGAATAAATTCCTTTTTTACCTTGGTTTAAAATTTGATCTTCTCTAACTCCAAGAAATTTACTTTTGTATACTATTTTTTTACTAAGGGTCTTATAGGGATTTTTCATAAATTATTTTTATCAAGCTTAGCTTGATTTTTAATATCTTCACTAATTTTTTTAAACTCCTCTTCTGAACATTTTACTGAGGGCCAGGTATGAAGGCCGTCATTATTAAATCTAGGGATAATATGGAAATGAGTATGCATAATTATTTGACCAGCGGCTGGACCATTATTTAGGCCGATATTAAAACCGTCAGCATTAGTTGATTTTTTAATGGCTAGGCCTATTTTTTGAACTACTTTAATCATTTCGGAAAGTAGTTCTGCCGGAGTTTCCACAAAAGCATTATAATGCTTTTTGGGGATAACTAAAGTATGTCCTTTAGCAATTGGTTGAATATCGAGAAAAGCCAAGAAATTATCATCCTCATAAATTTTATAGCAAGGAATTTCATTTTTAATTATTTTGCAAAATATACAATCTTTCATGGTGTTATGTATTAAGTATTATGTATTAAGTATGAAAACTTTCAACTTGAAACTTTCAACTTTTAACTATTTTCTATTCCCACTCGGGTTTAAAGATTTTAATTAGCCATTTACAGCTAATAGTTAGAATAATTAATAAAACCAACATGATTAACCAATTAAGCATAGATTTAGAAAAAAGAAAATGGTTTAGAGTGGCCAAGAAAAGAGAAATTAAACTGCCAATCCAGTAACCTAGGGGCAATTTTAAAAACCATTTTTTGTGCCAGATAATATGTTTGCCTTGAAAATTTTTAACAGTAAAATAAGGATTAACCACAAACCATAAGTAATCCTCAATAATCATAAATAAAGTAAAGAGAGCAATAATATTTATTTCTAATGTCCAGCTCCATTGAAGCCCAAAGAAAAACGGAGCATGAAACAGAAACAAAATTAACAAAAATAAACAAAGATGATAGCCAGTTAAGTCCTTATCGCCAGTTATTTTTTTATATAATTTAGCATACCATTTATTAGGATTTGCTCTCCAGGTGGGTAAGTTTTTAGCCCAGCCATGAGCTCCCTCAATTTGGACCTCTAAAATTGCTAGAATTAAAGCTAGTAAAAATATGTAGATTGGCTGGATATATATTAACATAGATTTATTTTTCAATTACCAATTATCAATGTTCATTTCACCCTGTTAAATAATATTATGAAATAATAATTTAACAGGGTTAATAACCAATAAAACAATAATCAATTATTAATTTTTCGTTATTAATTTAAAATTGAATCATTGGAAAATTAAATTAAAATTTAAAATTGATAATTATTTTTGTGTTTATTTGATTTAACTTTATAAATTAAATTTAAATTAATTAGTTTATCTTAAACGGTGAATCGGGTTTATCTTCCCAGCGGATTTCATCAATCTCCTCGTTCTTATTATTTCCTTTATATAATTTGTCAGGTAAATTAATGCACCAAGCCGGATTGTCAGAAATACATTTATAACCGTGAACTACGCCCGGAGGAACGATAACTGCAAGTGGATTGTCCTCTCCCCCCTCAAGCTCCATTTTTTCTTGATAGGTTGGGCTATTTTTTCTATTATCCCAAAGATATAATTTAAATGTTCCAGGACCCATGAAAACAAATAAGTCAGATTGTTGAATATGTTCATGAGGGCCCCTGGTTTTTCCGGGCAATGTGACAGAAACATAAGACATGGCTGGCTTATAATCTATTTCATCTGTTCTAAATATTTCTGTTAGCCATCCCCGGGAATCACTGAATTTTTCTAATTTTTTAATAATAATGTTCTTAATCATAATTTTCTTCTTTATGTTTCTTGGGGCTGGAAATTCCCACGAAAACACAGATTAAAGCTACAGGCACTAAGACGTAAATGGCTTTATTTAAGTCCACATAATTGGAAATTAAACCAGGTTTTAAGTATTCTAAAAACATGGCCGCAATATATGCTCCAATAAGCATATAGAAAATATCCATAGATAATTTTTTTGTTCCTTTGCTCATAATGTATTGTTAAATGATTAAATTGTTATGTTGTTTTTTTGATTTTTTGATTTTAAAATATTTTGTTTTTAATTAGGGAAAAGTATTTAGTAAATTTTGTGTTGATGTTTTGCCAAAAATTTTGATAGGCCTCAGATGTGCTGGTTTTGTTAATTTTGATTAATTTTACTTTTATTTTATTAATATCTATTTTTTGTCCATCAATATTTAGATTAGGGGAAGAAAGCATAAATTTCAAGTTGCCATTTTCAATTTTAGCATTTTGTAAGTCAAATACAACTCTATTTTTTAACCAATCATTTTTAATTTTTTGTGGTTCCTGATATTTGGCAATAATATAATCAACCTCGCTGATATCCGAGTAATCTCGCAAGTCGATAATTTCTGGATTAAAATATTGGTTTTCTTCCAGAGCAAAAATACCTCGAGTAGATATTTTGATATCGTTTTTAGGAATATAAATTTGAGAAAGTTGTGGCTGACTTTTTATTTTAAACCACTGATGCTTTTGACTGATATAAATTTGTCTATTATCTAAATTAATGGTTTGTAGGCCAGCGGTATGAGCAGTATAAAATGATATCAGGCGTCCATTAGTATAAATTCGACTAGGCTCTAGCCTTAAGTCAATAAAGCCATCGCTATATTCAGCATTATCGCATAAATATAGACGGTCAATGAAGACAATTTTTTGCTGTTTAGTATTAATTTGCCGGATAAAAATATCATCATTAGCAGATAATTCTATTTTATAAACCCCCTCTTCTAAATCAGGAATATATATAGATATATAGCGGGGCAAACTGGCTGGGTCGGTTTTTTTAATTAAGCCGTCATCAGATATTATTTTAGAGTATATTTTTTTACCATAAGAGTTATACACGGATATTATTAAGGGATCTTCTCCATCAGTACGATTAATATCTTGAATTTTAAAGGTGAAGTCCATGGCTTCGTTTTTTAAATAAGTGTAAAATTTATGTTCGCCACGGAGACATTTTTCAATTTTGATTTCTTCATAATGAGGAATATAATCAGGCATTAGAAAACTTTCGCCCAAATCGAAATCATAAGCGCTAACTCCCTCAATAGTATTGCTTACCTTTAAAAAATTGTTTAAATTATTGAAATTTTTTTTACGCTGATAGAGAGTATTTGAACCATCGGAAATTTTTTCCCACTCTATTTCATTTAGAGTTTCGTTATAAAGGGTATAATTTTTAAAATCCCAGCCCTCTTCTAAGGTTTTAATGCCCAAATTGATTATTTCTTGGTCGTTATTTTTAAATTCAATTTCCACTTCTGCCTTATCAAATTTTATTGGACTGCGAACATTGAAGTAAATTGGCTCATTATTAATAATAAAATAATCATCTTGTCTTTTTGTTCTGTGTTCGGGATAAAGTACGGAAATCATGGCTTGTTTTTGAGTTAAATCAGATTCAATTGTTAATTTTCCATCTAAAACCAAATCTTTGCGGATTAGCCAGGAAAA
>CAZXCJ010000050.1:0-4146 GCA_964639335.1 uncultured Gammaproteobacteria bacterium
AAATCTAATGATTTTGGTAGGTTTAGAGTGTTACCTATGTATCTCATCTTTTGCAGCAAATTTTGTCAACCCGGCTCAGCTAGGTCAAAAAAATTTTAATATCATTAAAAACTCTGTTATACTAATTATATAAATATTAAAAAACAAAAATGTTCGGATTAAACATTGCATCATTAATTAAAACCTTTGGCCTTTTGATTGAATATGCCGGCGTAGCTACTGTTATTATATCTGTATTTATAGCCTTGATTCAATTGCCTAATAAAAAATACACTCGCGATGATGTACGGGCTGAGTTTGCTAGAAACCTTATTTTTGGCTTAGATTTTATTATTGCTGCTGATATATTGTTAGCAACCGTAGCTAATAATTTAAATGAGGTGCTCCAATTAGGAGGAATGGTCATTATTAGAGTTTTATTAGCTTATTCTCTAAGAAAAGAAATTTTTTGGCTAAAAAAGAAATAAAATCTATTTATTTCTATTACTAAATTTTTTAAAAGATTCCTTAAGGGCAAAAATATTCTCTTTCTTAAAATATCTTTGTTTCCTCTTTATAATTCCCTCTGATAAAACAATTAAAAAATCATATACTAAAGATTTAAAATGCATTCTAGTCCTACTCCTAAAAACCCTGCCATTATTATTAATCAGTAGATTAAAAACTTGTTTAGAGGTATTTATTTCTTCTTCGCTATTAATTTCTAAATATGTTCCTAAATTATCAAAATGGTGGGCATCTGATCCGGCTGCAAAAAATTTAATACCGCGATATTTATTTTTATATAAATTTCGAGAACGATTAATACTTTGAGCGGTTTTTTTAAATATATTTTTATAAAAAGGAAATTTATCTAAAAAAAGATAAACATTATCCAAAGATCCCAAAGACAATTCCAAGGCTCTTAATTTATTCAAAGCATATTCATAGGCCTCGTGTCCCATATTTTTAGCCACTGAACTATAGCCAATAAAATAAGGATGAGTTACAAAGGCATGAAGATCTTTATGTTTTAGAACAAAATCAATTAATTCATAATAGGTCAGTTTAAATGCCTCTAATTCTTTATAATTATAAATATCTTCGCTGTTTGAAAAAACAACCGTATCTATTCCTTCCTTGCTAATATGTTCCATGCCCGGAAAACAAAAAATACCCTCAGGCTGAGTTTGCTTCATTAATTCATAGGCCCTTTCGCAATCCTTAAAAACATGTTCAGTTATTAGAACACAATTTAAATTATGCTTTTCAATAAATTTCCACCATTTTTGACATTTTTTAAAAGCCCTATTTTCATTTTTTGGTAAATAGGGGTGCATATGGTAATCCGCTCTAATTATTTTCATTGTTTGTTTTTTAAAAATTAGATAAAATTAAGATGATAATACTTATTATAGCTTAAAAAATAATTTAATCAAAAATATAAAACCCCTTAGATAATCTGAGCTACTTTTTAATAGGAATATACTTTAAATAAAAATAAACCCCTCTACCCAATTTAGGCGTAAAGGATAACTAATCAAAAACCCCCTATCTATTAAAATTAGGTGAGGGGTAAATAATATTTAACAAAATGGATAAAATGAAAAAAATAAAATCTAACGAGTTGGAAAAAATATTAATTATAGTTCTTATACTTTTAATTGGTTTTTTGATCGGCTTTAGTTTGATTAGAGATAAAAGAGTTATTAAAACTGAAGACCAACAAAACTTAGCTGCAGAACAAATTTCTGCTAATAGAAAACAAATCTTAGAAAATTATTTGCAAACAAACATTTCTCAATTATCACCAGAAAAGGAGGTCTTGGGTGGTAAATTTTATATTACTAATATAGAATACAAAAATTCTGATCAAGCCCTTATATCCTATGAAGACGGACATATTGCTTTAAAAGCTGAAATAAAATTCAAAATTGAAAATAATAATATAGAAATAATAAAATTTAAATTAATAAACGAAAATGGTGTCATTGTTACCGATGAACATATGAAATGTTCTTCTCATAATGAATGCGTGCCTTTACCTGGATGTCATTCTTATGAATGTATTAATAAAAAATATCTTGACAATTATCCTCAACCAGATGCTTGTATTATGATCTATGATAATTGTGCTGCTTATGAAAATAAAGATTGCATGTGTCAGCAAGGAATTTGTTTTAATGAAAATCTAATGAGCCCAGAATGTAATCAATAAAATTATTTAAAAAATCCCGCTAAGAGGGACTTGAAAAAATACTTTTTTAAACCTTATTCAAAATCTCCTACTAAATAGTCGTATACATCATCTAAAGATAAATAATCTCCACAACTAGGTATATAATTTTTAGAATTAGGTCTATCAACTTCCGTTAGGGTTTCTAAATTAATTACTCCTAAAATATAACTATGCCCAAAAGATACATCACAGCCATGTTCATTGGCCGCGTATCTTTTATAAAAATAATACATGCTTTCGTCTTCACTATTTACAGGATCAACTGGCGCTTCCTGTAAATATCCACCGTTTACTAAAGCACTTAAAAAATTATCTGGATCTGTATAACTATATTCAAAATCACCAGCTCCTACTTCTTCGGGATACTGATTATTGTCAACATAATAAATATCCAAGGCTCTTTTTATAACATTAATATTGGCATATCTCTTGGCATCTCTGGCTTTCTTTTTGGTTGCTTCTGTAGAAACTAAAATTGCGCTCATTAAAAGCCCTAAAATAGAAACTACGGTTAATAATTCAATAAGAGTAAATGCTTTTTTATATTTATATTTTTCCATGTTCTCTTAAAGATTTTATAAAATCGTCTGGAGATATAAACGATTCTTCTTCAATGTCTTTTTTACTTAAAAAAACAAACCCAGCAATAATCCAAGAAATTAGTATAATACTAATATAAATAACATTTAACTTCTTTCTAGATAATTTTTTTCTCTTAGGTTTTTGGGTTTGATCCTGCTGTCTTTGTTCTATCACATCATCAAAAACATGGCTAAAATCTATTTTTGATTTTGGATTATTAGAATTTTGATCTTTTTGATAATTTGATTCCATATTTATATTATACCAAAATATCTAAACTAAGAAAATATTTATCTTGACTAAATGGTATTTTACAATTATAATAATTAAACTCGCCGGAGTGGTGAAATTGGTATACACGCTTGCCTTAGGAGCAAGTGCCTTCGGGCGTGGGGGTTCGAGTCCCTTCTCCGGCACCATCCTTCTTGCCTACCGGCAAGTAGGTGCTTTACGAAACAGGATTTCAGATGGCCTACCATCTAAAATTCCTAACAAGGAATAGAAAGATAATCTGCTAAAGCTTGAACGTGGTGAAAACATGGGCAGGCAATAATTTCAAATAATATAATCCTTCCATCTTACAAAAAATTACCCCCCACTTACAAATAAAATCAAACTAACAAACTAAATTACCAAACAGCAAGCCAAACTTGCTTTTTTAAAAAATTTATTGTAATTTAGAAATAAGAAAAAATAATATAAGGAGGAGTAAAAAATGCCAAAAATTACTCTCATTTGTCCTAAATGGGAAAAGGGATTGTCTAGCATGTCATTCTTTAATTCCATGCCTCCACAAGCCTTAATTCAATTAAAATCTTTAACACCTTTAAACTGGAAAGTAAAGATTATTTTGGAGAAGCTGACTTAATATGGCCAAAAATCTTAACTGACTTCGAAAAAGGAAAGCTTAAGAACATTTACAAAGCAGAAGCTCCACCTAATTTAAATTTTTCTACACCCCAAAGGGCTGAAAAAATTTCAACCACCTATTTCTCAAAATACTTTCCATTTTTTAAATTGAAGATGGCTTACATTCAAACTCAACGAGGATGTCCAAATAATTGTCATTTTTGTTCCGTAACTAAATTTAACGGTCCAGTTGTTAGAAAAAAGGCGATTCCCATTGTTTTGAAAGAAATTGAACAAGAAAAAGAAAACGGATTTGATTATGTAATATTTGTTGATGACAATATCGTAGCTGATAAAGAATATGCTCGTGAACTATTCAGAGAACTAAAAAAACTTAGAATCAAATGGATAAGTCAATCCGATATCAGAATTACCGATGAAGATTGTACTAGAAGACCACATAGGTAACACTTTTGTATATTTCTGAGTAAATTCAA
>CAZXCJ010000051.1:0-3852 GCA_964639335.1 uncultured Gammaproteobacteria bacterium
TCAGAAGATATTTTTTTATTTCTTAAAATATTTAATATGCCTAAATCTTCAAAATATATCTTCGGCATCTTAGTTAATTCACTACGAATATTTTTATAATAAGGCGGGATTAATTTAATAATATAGGTATTTTCTAAAATAAATAAATATTCCTCAATTGTGGGACGAGAAATATTAAGAGTATCTGATAACTCGTTAATATTAACTAATTGTCCAACTTGAGATGCTAAAAATTTTAAAAGGTTATTAAATTTTTTTATTTGTTTTATTCCAGCCAAATCCCTAATATCTTTATAAATGTATTTTTCAATTATGCCATTTAAATAAATTTCCTTTAGTTCTATATTATCGGTTAATACTACCTGGGGATAAAAGCCATAAACAATATATTCTTTATAAATACTTTTTAATTCTTCATGGGCTAATTCTGAATTAACTGTTAAATCATACTTTAATCCTTTGAAATCCAAAAATTCTTTAAAACTTAATCCAAAAATTTCTAAATCAATAATACGCCCTACTAAAGAATCCTTAAATTTTGATTTGATAGCAAAACTAGAAGAACCTGACACAATTAATTTATACTCTTCCTTGCTATGGTCATAAAAAAGCTTAAGCAAACTTGATGGATTATCTAAATACTGAATTTCGTCAATAAAAACAAATGTTTTTTTATTATTATTTTGCTTCTTTTTTATCCTAGCTTTAATATAATTAATAATTTTTTCATAACCTTGATTACATAAATTAAGATATTCTTCTTTTTCTAAATCAAAATAAAAAATATTATCAATCTCTTTATCCCCACAACTTTTCTCAAAGTGTGGGGATTTATTTTTAAGATAATCAACAGTCATTTTCATTAAGGTTGTTTTACCTACTTGCCTAGCTCCGTGTAAAACAATGATTTCAGGAATTTCAAGGTATTTAACAATTTTACTAAATATTTCTCTTTTTTTATAATTACTCATAATAATAAACTATTTGTTAATTTTACTTTACAAAAAGCTTAACTATTTGTCAAACACATAACTACTCATCTCCTTTCAACTATTCCCCCTTTTAGGACGTTAGTAGCTCCACTACTATAGGTTCTTAATATCTTTTTCATAATCATACTGTTAGTATTAATTTTTACTTTTTAGAATAGATAAAAACATATACTTATGTTTATGTAAAAAATACCTTTTAAAGCATCCTAAATGATTCTCATAAATACATTTTCTTAAATTAAAACCATTGGCATGTCTAAAATGCCCATAATAAGAATTTATTGTCGCTAAAAACTGATTTAAATCTATATTATTTATATTATAATTATACAATTTATTCTTTAATCTCTTCACTACTTTTTGTCGAACTAAAGCATAATTTGACTTTATAAAATATCCTAAAAAATCTATTCCTTTATCTATTGATTGCAGTTTTGTTTTTCTTGGATTCAGTTCTAAATCCAGCTCTCTTTTTAAAAAAAGGTTAATTGTATCTTTCCAATGTTTTAATTTTTCTTTGCTCTGATCTAATAGAATAAAATCATCAACATAACGAACATAATATTTGCATTTAAGTTTTCTCTTTATAAATTGATCCAACTCATTTAAATAAAGGTTGGCAAAAAATTGAGAGGAATAATTCCCAATAGCAAGACCATTACCAGCAGGAGCATTAAATAAAGATTTGCGAAACGGAATCAGTTTAAGTAAATCATAATCATCTTTTAAAATATAATTTTTTGTTGGGTGGTGAAAAATAATAATTTTAGCCAGCCATAAAATATCTTCTTTCCATTGATATGATTGATTTTGTTTAATAATCATTTTTTTTAAAAGAGAATATAAAATTTGGTGATTAACACCAATAAAAAATCCCGAAATATCCAATTGAAGATAATTCACTTTCTTTCTATAATTTTTTGTTGCCTTTCTAATGAAATTTTTTAATCTCTTAATTGCCAAATGAGTCCCCTTATTTTTACGGCACGCAAAACTATCAAATATAAATTCTCTTTCTCCAATATTTTCAATTTCTCCAATTAAAAGATGGTGGACTATTCTATCTTTAAAACTGGCAGCAAATATTTCTCTTGGCACTGGGTCTTTTATTGCAAAACAAATAGAACGCCCCGGCCTATATTTTTTTGTTTCAAGCTCTTTATGTAATTGAAAAAGATTTCTTTCTAAATTCAACTCAAACTTTAAAGCATTGATAGTCTTTCTTTTTGTTTTACGACAATTCAAATAGGCCTGATATAATTTTTCTAAGGTAAATATTTTACTCATAATAAATTTTATTTATTAATTTTAATATTTTGACCGCTCCATTTCAACCAACCACCAATCATTTCTCCTATTTCTTTACTATAAGAAACCTGAATATGAACAAATTGCTTTTGAGAAATTAAATTCAATTCTTGAGCCATTCTTAATCTTATTTTCAGTTTATCAAAACCAATACTAAGTTCTAAAATCTTCTGATGTTTTTCTTTATTGGGCAAAGCATTTGCTTCTAAAACTAAATCTAAACATTGCCAAGTTAAATCCAAGATATTTTGTCCTAAAGTATATTTATACTGCTTTGAAAAATTTCTCACCATCTCATACAAAAATTTAATAAACTGATAAATTTTAAGGTATAAGGGAAGGTGTTCGTAATTAGACATTGAATTTTAAATTATCGCATTAAGTTAAAAATTGATTACCCGCGGACACAACGTACATAGTAGGTGTTGTTCTTATTGTTGTTGTTCACGTTGCCGTTGTTGAAATTCACGTTCATGGCGTTGTCAGTGTTGTCAGGGTTGGTAGTAGAAGACCAATAGTTGTTGGACTGAGTAAATAAACCCAAACTTAATATTCCCACACTAATATATTCTCCAAAGATCCGACTATCTTTCTTTAGAAAGATCTTTTGACAATCAATGCCCCCCACCACTTTTATTATGTTCTATCTAAACTGTGTTTGATTCTTTTTTTAAGTTCAGTATATGAATTTTTAAATCTTTTTAATCTTCTTTCTCTAATTCGTGCATCTTTTTCTGAAAGATAAGTTTCATAATATACCAAAACAAAAGGAATTCGATATTTAGTAGATTTATTTAATCCTTGGTTGTGCTGTATTAAACGTTTCCTTAAATCATTGGTAAATCCAATATATAATTTATCATCTTTCTTACTTTTGATTACATATATATAAAACATAAAAGTGGTGGGGGGCGATGGGAATCGCAATAGATTTCTAACTGCCCTCTGACCAGAGCCATTTGTATCTACAAATCAACTTCTGGCCAATCTGGCGATAATTACAAAAATTCAAATTTCCCCGATACGGTTGTTCCTCCCTACGGGGCAGGCAAATTCCAAAAAATCCAAATTCCTATTGCCCGCGGACACAACGTACATAGTAGGTGCTGTTCTTATCGATGCTGAACACGAGGCCGTAGCTGAAATACACGCTCATGGCGTGGCCAGTGTAGACAGGGTAGGCAGTAGAAGACCAATAGGCGTTGGACTGAGTATTTGGAAAATAGGTCTGGTCAATGTATGGAGCTGATATATTAGCATCATATTTTACAATAGATACTAATTCTTTTATATTTGGCAATCTCCAATCACTATATCCAGCATAGGTCCCAGTAGTACCAATTTGGTCCTCACAATAAATCTGGGCATTTTCCCAAGTATAAGTTGTTGCTTTATTAGCAACAGTTTTTTGTTCCCACATTAATCCCGTATTTAAGTCATTGACAATAATTTCCCCACCTACATCTGTGGTAGAATATCTCAGAGTAGCTCCGGATTCATAATACCCGTCATCTCTTAGCTTAGTGCCATAAGATGTTGTCTGCCCAGTTGC
>CAZXCJ010000052.1:0-3702 GCA_964639335.1 uncultured Gammaproteobacteria bacterium
AAATATATGTCTCAATCAGAAGTGTTTCGGTAAGATTATTAAATGACTAAATGCGTTAATTCCGATTTATTTTTATATAAATAGCCATTATAATTATTTTGGATTAGTTCTGAATTGCCACCGAGATTATGAGCAATCACTATTTTTCCCAAAGCCAAGGCCTGTAAAATACCAATACTACAGTTCTCATACCAAATACTAGGAACAATAACAAATTTAGCTTTTTGAATTAAATCAAACATTTTATCTTTTTCTTGAGGGCCGAAATATCCTAAAAATTTTATCTTGTCCGCAACGCCTAATTCAGAACTTATGGCTTGTAAATTTTTCCTTTCTGGGCCATCGCCGACAATATAAAAAGACAAATCTTTATCTAATTTAGGTATTAATTTAATTATTTTATCTACACCCTTGGTTTGATGTAAGCGTCCAGCATAAAGGAAATAATTTTCTTTTTCCTGATCCTCTTTTTTTGTTTCAGGAATTTGGACGAAATTATGTATGACCTCTATGTTTTTATTTGGAAACTTAAATTCAATAAATTTATTTTTAATAAAATAGCTAGGGGCAATAAATTTATCTACTAGTTTAGAATAAGGAAAGAAAGTTTTTTGAAAATAAGCTTCCAAACTAGTTAGTAAACTTTTACTAGCAGAATTTTGGATGCATTTATTTTTCCAGCATTGCCAGTAAGACCCATCTTTGCATTTTTCACAAATTTGACCTTGATTAAATAAGTTATAATTTGGACAGATTAATTTATAATCGTGCAAAGTCATTATGACGGGAATTTTATGTTTTTTCAAAATTTTTAAAATTACTGGGGTTAAATGATGATAAATATTATGTATATGTGCTAGGTCAATATTTTTTTCTTTTTTTAGGAGTTGCTTTAATTTTCGCACTGCTTCGTAATTATAAAAAAACTGGATTATTTTTTTTAGGCCAAATTTTCCTTGTTGTGAATAATCATTATATTTGGGCCAATAAGCGCTGTATTTACGACTGTATTGATTATCTATG
Organism: uncultured Gammaproteobacteria bacterium; assembly: GCA_964639335.1. Taxonomy (GTDB): domain Bacteria; phylum Patescibacteriota; class Patescibacteriia; order UBA1558; family S5-K13; genus JAIOTH01. The sequence goes on from CAZXCJ010000052.1 coordinate 1,024, forward strand.
TTTTTATTGCTCTCAGTGCTAAAAACTACAATCTGATGTTTATTTTGGGCTAATAGATTAATTAAATCCAAAAAATGCCGGTCTGCCCCGCCCTGAGGATGAAAAAATTTGTTGATTTGTAGTATTTTCATTTTACTCGATTATTAAATCATTAAAGCACAAATACTAAAAAAGTAAAGCCAGGGGACTTTACTTTTATTTATTTATAGATTAAATTTTAAACATGCTTATTAAAACAACTCAAATAAACAAAAAACAAATTTTTATCGCTGGAGAATTAATTTTTTTTATTACTACCCTAGTTTTTATAATTAAAGGAAATTTAGAGTTACTCCCTGCTTTAGGGGTTTTGATTTTAGTTTTACTAATTCCCTTTTTATTTATTTATCCGTTTTATTCTTTATTGGGTTTAATTTTAATCCGCAATGTTACAGATTTATATACAGAAAATATTTTTATTAATATCTTGGATGTTATTTATATTAATTTTTCATCTTTATTGGCGGGAATAATAATTATTTGGGGTTTTTACATTATTATAAAAGAAAAGATTAATTTGCGGAAAACGCCACTGCTTTTAGCTTGGGCTTTATTTATTGGTTTTTCTATTTTGAGTTTAATATATTCTGTAGATAAATTAGAGTCCTTGAAAATAATTATTAGATTAATTAATTTTTGTCTTTTGTATATAGTCGCTTATTATTATTTTACCAAATATAAAAATAAAAAGGGTTTATATATTAAAACTTTATTAATAGTTTATTTAATCCCAGTTTTATATGGATTATGGCAGGCCCTCACCCAATCCAATTTTATTGGTTTTGAAGATTATAATCGTTTAAATAGCACTTATTTTCATCCCAATGCCTTTGCTTTTAATCTATTTTTTCTATTTGTAATTTTGTTTACTTTGATTTTAAAAACAAAAAACTTTCCTTTGAAAAAATATTTAAAGCTTTATTTAATACTTGTTTTTAGCTTAATTTTATTAACTTTGACTCGCAGTGTCTGGATTGGTTTAGGGATTTTTATTTTAGCTTTATTTTTAATTTATGGCCGTAGATATTTATTAAAGATTAGTATAATCTTTTTAGTTTTGTGTTTTGTATTTTTAGTTTTAAACAATTATACTTCTCTAAAATATTATAATTGGGATAATATTGCCATTATTCGCCGTATTCATACTTCTACCTATCTTTTGTCTTCTTGGGAATGGAGGGTTAAAATGTGGCAAGAAATGAGTGCCTATATTAGCCAGTCCCCAATCATTGGACATGGCATTAATACTTATCGTTATTTGCGGGAAAAACAAATTTATAATCCTTTAGAAAGCACTTATGCCCATAATGATTATTTAAAAATTTTAATTGAGTTAGGAATTATTGGTTTATTGTTATACTTGAATTTGATTTTTCAAGCCCTGAAAAAAATTTGGCAGAAATATAAAGATAATCAGCAAGCTAAATACTTAATATCTTTTTTAGGTATTTTAATTTTGTTTTTAATTGGTGGTGTGGATAATATCTTGCGTTCTACGGCCTTACAATGGATGCTATGGACTTATATGGCTTATTTATTGGTTTGAGTTAATTTATTGAGTATTTATTTTTTAAAAAAGTTCTTATAACACCTCCCCTCAATCCCCTCCTCAATTGAGGAGGGGAAGCAAAGGGGTGGTGCTAAAAAGTATAATAAAAGCTAACTAAATATTTTATATTCTTATTTTATAAAAGAAAAAAGAGCTCGTTGGATTACGAGCCCTTATTGTATTGGTTAATATTTTCAGCTACGCTGGTTTCCTAGAGAAACCACGTTGCCATTATCATTTTGGAAATAATAACAATATTGATCCCCATTAATGTAAAGAAATTTGGAACCCCCGCCAGATTTAGTTAATTCCCAAAGCAGTTCTTTTTTTCCGCCTTTTTTACCTACGAAAATACAAAATTTTGTATATTCATAGTTAGGGATATGAAAAGTCAATAAATTTCCATTAAGAGTGCCTTCTATTTTTTCATAATGATCTTCGAGAAGGTAGATGTAGAATTGACCTTTTTTCTCTGCCTCATCTAGCGTGAAGGTTTCGCCGGTCTTGAGATTTATAAAACAATCTCCATCAGCAAGTTCAAAATTAATGGTAGTTCGATTTCGACCAGGTAATATTTCAACTTTATCCTCTTCAACGAAGGGGCTTATAATTCTGGTTTCAACTTGAGTTGTGGTTATAAGGAGTATAATTTTTTCTGTCAACTTTGTAATTTTCTCATCCCGGGCATTTATTCCGCCCCAAAGTCCTTGATTCTTTGCCTCCAAATCTTTAATTTTAGCTCGAAGTCCAGCACAGGGATCATCCGGAAGATTATCTAGTTGTGATTGCAGATTCTTCAGTTGAGTTTGAAGAGTCAGGAGAGAATCTTTAGAGACGGAATTTTCCAATTCGGCTTGAAGGTCTTTTTTGTCGCCCCTCAAGTCACTTATCTGAGAAGTTAACTTTTCAATTTCAACTTGCTTATTTGCAAGCTGGGCTTTGTGTATCCAATTGGGGACACTGAAAAATACTGCATAGAGGAGAAAAATGATAATACCAATAATAAGTAGAACTGAGAACATTGAATTTTTTTTTGTTCTATCGGTAGGCATGGTGCTACCTCCTTGTTATTTATTTTTTTTGTGAGTAAA
>CAZXCJ010000053.1:0-3392 GCA_964639335.1 uncultured Gammaproteobacteria bacterium
TTCTTAAATCTAACTAAACTTATCCGCGCTTCACCTCATCACGCAAAAACATCAATGTTTCTTGTTTCAACACTTTTCTAATCTTTTGAAATTTTTCAGCTGGCAGTAATGAATTAAGGTCTTGGTTGATAATGGTCTGATTAATATTTTTTTCAATAAAAGTAATCAGGGTTTGTAAAAAAGAAATTAAATCTTGATTCCTTCTCTCAATAATCACCTTTTCATTATATGTATGTCCATTCATAAAGAAATAATGAATATCATATAAATCGCGGCCGGCAATTGAATTATTCTTTTCCCAGCGATCAATTAAGGCCACTAACTTATTAGCAAACATAGTTTCTATGGTCTGACAAACAACTATTCTGTCAATATCATTTAATCTAAATGGCTGGTAAGTATTAGATTTAGGAGGCGGAAATGTTATGTCTATTTTAATTGTATTTCTTAATCCTGGCTTTGCATTATATTTTAAAAAATACTGCGGCACTTTCTGGCTCTTGTCTTTAATAATCAAATCTAATTTTTTAAATATTGATTCCAGCTCCTTTCTGATTGTTTTAAAATCTGATTTTTTTGCCACACAATCAAAATCAAGGCCAATAGAAAACCTATCTAAAAACCCACACATAGCCGCGCATGTCCCGCCTTTAAAATAAAGAGAGCTTGCTAAATATTGATTGTCATATATTGCAGACAATAAACGATAAAGCCAAATTTTATGCATTGTTTCTTTTGGATTTGGTAAAATCATAATGTTATAATGTTAAAAAATAGATTTGTCTAATATCCAATTTTCTGCTGAATTTTTTTTACTTCCTTCCAATTAATTAATTTATTAGCATCAAAATATGCTTGAGGATTAAAATACAGCATATCAGCAATTGCTCTATTAACATTGGCTATTCTTATGCCATCTTTATTAATAATACCTATTGTCTGATACAAATACTCATCTTTTAATTGTCTAGAGTAATAATGATAATTACCTATTGAAAATCTTTTTGACTGTGAACTGATTAAAGTAATATTATTAATATTCTGCTGAATTATTCCAGCCTGTGCTAAAACAGTTTCTGTGCTGATATAGGCAAATTGATGTATAGCTCTAATTCCTAATAATAATGGATCTAATTCATGTATTGGCTTAATTGAATAAAGTCCTTTGTAAATCCTAAATAATAGCCCTTTTTTATTATATCTTTTTAAAGTGGTATAAAGGGTGTTGGGATTTTTTATCTGCCATAAATTAGCCAAATCCTGAGCATGAAATACTAACTCTCTTAATTTGGCTATTTGAGCAAATCTATTTCCTTGATTATTTAATTTGTTTTTTATCATATTTACCCTGTTAGAAATTTTCTGTTTTTGTCTTTTTATAATTATTTTTTTATAACCCCGTAAAATTCACAACGGAATTTCTAATAGGGTTTATAACTTTTATTTTTACTTAAAGCACTTTACCCGTTTACCCTGTTAAATAAATTTATTTAACAGGGTAAATTTAATATCTAACAAGCATCATTTTTCCTGTACTTATGTGTACAGGATAGGATTAATTATCTTTTATCAGCCATTTCCATAAGGGGATATACTTAATTTTTCTGCCCTCAACCTTTTCTTCTTTTTCATAATCCTGAGTGATAATTACTCCTTCTTTTAAATTAAATTTTTCCATTGCCTCAAAAAGTCCTGCAACTTCTCTTTGCTTCACGCCAGCATCCTCAATTTTTGTACAAACCTGATATGCTATTTTTTTTCCTTTTTCTTTTATTAAAAAATCACATTCTTTTTTATCTTTCCAATAATAAATTTCTTTTTTCTTTTTTAAAAATTCTAAAAACACAACATTTTCATAAATTTTTCCTAAATCCTGGCTAAAATTGAAACTAACAATATTTCTTAAACCAACATCAATACTAAAAACCTTTCTGGGATTTACTTGCTGTTCCTTCAAAGAATAAGCAAATTTTTTAACAAAGAAGATTAAATAAGGAGAACAAAGATATTCAGAAAATCTTTCAATAGTGTAAAGAGGAATCTTTAAAAATTTCTGAACAGCTCTAAAAGATATCAAAGAAGAAATATTTGTTAAATAATACTTTGCCAAAGTTTTTATCTCATTCATTCTTTTAATTTTATATTTTTCAATAACATCACGAGTTAAAATGTCATTAAAATAAGCTGAAAGAATCTCCTTTTTTTCCTGTGAAAGCACAACTTGAGGAAATCCGCCGAATTTTAAATACTCATTCAGCATTCTTTTTATTTTTATCTTTTCATGAACTAAATCTATCTTGTTTTGGACTTTTATACCTTTAAAATTTAAAAATTCTTGAAAACTCAAAGGAAAAATTTCTATTGGCAAATGCCTGCCAGTTAAAACCGTTCCAAATTCTGAACTTAAAAGTTTTGAAGTGCTGCCTGAAACAAAAATATAAGCTAATTTCCGCTCGTGTAAAGACCTAACAAATTTTTCCCAACAAGGAACATTCTGAACTTCATCTAAAAAAATATAGGGCTTTTTATTTGGCTTTAAATATTCTAAATAAGTTTCATAAATGCTATTTAGCAATTCTAAAGAAAACTCACCTAAAAATCTCGGGTCTTCAAAATTGACATACAAAGTATTTTTCGGCTTCAACCCTTTTTGAAACAATTTTTCTATAAACTGCAGCATTAAAGTGGATTTTCCACTTCTTCTTACACCTATAACAGAAACTATTTGGCCAGTTTTAGAAAATTTCTCCATTTTTTCTAAATATTCTTTTCTTTTTATTCCAGTATTTTGCTTTTGTTTCCAAAAATTCCAATTTTCTAAAATTTCTAATACTTTTTCTTTTTCCATAATATTAAATAATAAATTAGCAATTTTCATGGGTCAAATTCTTATATTTTTGACCCATACACAGTATAAGATTTTAAAACGGTTCTGTCAATATTTTTTTCTTGTACTTATGTGTACAGGATAACATAATGATATAATTTGTCAAAAAATTACTTTTTATCCCGTCCCCCCCCTGGCCTTCAGGGTCAGAATTAATTATTTTAATAAAGGTTCCCCCGTAGCCTGCCTTGCGCGGAGCTTCCCCCTCCGTCCCGCAGACGGGACTACGGAGGACAGGTCGGCGGGCAAGGCAAGCTGACAGGGTATTAAATCAGAATTCGCTCCGCTCATACGAATTCGTCTCGTCTGCGGGACGAGGTATTTCACCCTGTTAAATTTAAATTTTGTATTTTATACAATTTCAATTAATTTTCAAGAATCAAAATTTAATTATTTAATAGGGTAAACCTGTGTTAGCTCCTCGGCTCGGAAATATAAAAGATTACTTTTATATTTCTCTCGCCTGCCTTCGCGTGCCGTCGCCAAAGTGGCTTTGGCACGTCGG
>CAZXCJ010000054.1:0-3361 GCA_964639335.1 uncultured Gammaproteobacteria bacterium
TTAGTTGGTTCAAAATTATTCCAGCCAATATTCTCTCCCCATGCCCATTTATAATTTCCGCTAAAATTAGGGGTAGTATTATACGCATACTCAACTTCTTCCCCAAACTCAAATCTTAAGGTATGCTTACCAGCTACAAGTGTATAATGGACAACTTTAGCTATCCCATCACCCGCCCCCATTCCACTCTGGCGAGGCAAGCATTCCCAATCTGGATAAAAAATCACGTCATCTGCTAATATCTGGGGAGTTCTTATTTCTCCATTACAATAAAGACCTCTAAATTCATCATCATCAATAGTAGCTTGGTCGTCAGGAATAATATATAAATCATTTTGTCCTTGAGTAGTAAACTCTACCACCCAATCATCCCCCTGTTGAGGATGAGAATGAATATTTAAAATAGTAATCTCAATAGTAGGATCTAAAATAATGGGATATTCATGGCTGTCTAACCATTCCTTGTCTGGAATTAAAATTAACCTATCCCCTTCAACAATCATTTCTACAAATCCCACATCTGCTTCATTCGGGTCATTCGGATCGCTCTCTATTAAATAAGGCGCTGGAATTATAAATATTTTATACAATTCCTCTCCTAAATGCCCTTGCTCATAAAATATAAAATCCCCGTCACCAGTTTTTTCAAACTCATAATTTTCTAAATCTAATTGATACTCAAATTTTTCTGGATGACCAGGTTGTTTTAAAATTATATCTTCTTTTAATTTATCAGTTTGTCTAGTTTGAACCACATCTGTATTTTGATAAGCATCAATATATCTAACTTTATTCTTATCCTTCTTGTCTATAATCTTCTGAACATTTTCTCTGGCATTAACTGGCTGAATAGAAAAAGTATTTTTAAAGGTCTTAATAATTAAAAGGCCACTATATAAATCTGGTTGCTCTAATTGATAAGCGAGCTTTATTTCTGAACTATTAGAAAATAAAACTACAACTAAAATTATCGCCACGACTAAAGCTCCACAGATAATAAAAATCCTGGTTTGAAGCTTAGTGAAATTTTTTAGCTTGTTTAATACTTTTTTCATAATTGTTATTTTTTTCTTGTTTTGGTCATGGTTATTTGCCTCATCTGCCTCACCCTCATCCCCTCTCCATCGATTACGATAGAGAGGGGTTAGGGGTAAAAGGGAGAATATTTGGTAATTTGATTTGTCCCCTCCTTACCCTGTACAAAAGCTTCGCTTTATACAGGGCGAGGCTAAGGAGGGGCAGGGGGAGGTTATAATACGGCTTTTTTGGCAATTATTTGTTAAATAATTTAGTCATAATCGCTTTTCGTTAATGATTGGCTTTTTATATTAACCCCTCCTGCCTTCGTCCCTCAACAAGTTCGGGACTACGGCAGGCAGGCTGTATCTCCCCTACCCCTCCGTCCCGCATCCGCGGGGCACCTCCCCTTATTAAGGGGAGGAGGGGGAGAATAATTCTAATTAGCTCCCTCACCCCCAAGCCCCTTCGTTTCACGAAGTGGCTTTTCCCCTCTCCCTCGATGTCGAGGGAGAGGGGTGCCCCGAGCTTGTCGAGGGGCGGGGTGAGGGAGAATTAGCTAGGGGTGAGGTGAATTTATATTATTCTTTCTATCTCCCATGGGTAAATAAATTTAATTTTATTACCCATCTCCTTTCTTTTTCCGTCTAAAAATAATAAATATCCATTCTTGCACTTATATTTATCAATAAAATATTCTAAATTGCTTAATTTGGCTGAATTTATATTTAATTTCACTTCAATAGGAACTATATTCTTATTATTATCAATGATAAAATCAACTTCTTGCTGATTAGATGTCCGCCAAAAATATACTTCTCTTTTTTTATGACTTTTCAATAAATCGCTAAAAACTGCTGTTTCAAAAATATTACCTGCTATAATCTCTGGAAAAACCTTAAAAGTTAATAAATTAGCTATGCCATGATCAATTAAATATATTTTTGGCGTTTTAAATAATTCAGAACGTAAATTTTTATAAAACGGAGTAATTAATTTTATAATATAAGTATTCTCAAGAAGGAATAAATATTCTTCAATGGTTTGTCTAGAAACATTTACTGTATTAGCAAGCTCTAAAATATTTATTAAGTTTCCTGTTTGAGAAGCTAATACCCGTATCAATTTATTAAACTTGTCAATATTTCTAATATTTGCTATATCCCGAATATCCTTTTTTATATAAGTATCTATTATTTGATTTAGATAAATATCTTTCTTTTCAACACTGTTTTCTAAGACAATACCCGGATATCCGCCATATATAGCATATTCCTTGTACAAATTTACTAATTCTTCATTTATGGCAGTAGGCAGATTTTTGACTGATAAATCATATTTTTTATTCTTAAATAATAAAAATTCTTCAAAATCCAAAGGCCAAATTTCAAAATTAACAGTCCTGCCCACTAATGAATTCTTAAACTTTTTCTTAATATCAAAACTTGACGAACCAGATACAATCAATTTAATCCTTGAACTGAAGTTATCATGAAATAATTTCAAAAATTTACTAGGATCATTTAAATATTGTATTTCATCAATAAAAACAAAAGCTTTTTTATTCTTCTTATATCCTTTATTAATCAAATAATTATAAAATTCTTCAAAACCTGAATTTATTAATTCTAAATATCTTAAAATTTCTAAATCAAAATAAAAAATATTGTCTCTTGCTTTTGCTCTTTTTTTAAGTTTTTCCATTAAATAAAGCATGATTGAAGTCTTGCCCACTTGTCTGGCTCCGTGTAAAACAATAATTTCTTTTGAATTTAAAAATTTGCTTATTTTATTAATTACTTTTCTTTCAAATAATTGAGTCATAAATTTTTGTTAAAAATTAAAAACCTTTATAAGTTATACTATACATCACATTAAGTATATTGTAAAGTATAGTTTACAATACTAATTCATGGGTAATAACACCTCCCGCCTCCTAAACCCTTAGGGTGCTAGCGCCCCGGGGGTTGGCTGCTTCTTCAAATACCTTCTATTTCCCATGGATATAATTGTTTAACATTCTTCTTCTTACTCTTCAAACTTGTTTCCTTTTTGTTATAGGTTATACAATATAAATCATCAATATGATATTTTTTACTAAAGTAAAATAAATTTTTTATTAATCTATCATTATAATTTAATTTAACCTCAATTGGAACAATTCTCTTATTATCAATAATAAAATCAATTTCTTGCTTTGATTTAGTGCGCCAAAAATTAATATCCCTTATATTAAACTTTCTACGCAAATAAGCATACACAGCGTTTTCAAAAAAATTGCCATCAAATTCAGAAGATATTTTTTTATTTCTTAAAATATTTAATATGCCTAAATCTTCAAAAT
>CAZXCJ010000055.1:0-3251 GCA_964639335.1 uncultured Gammaproteobacteria bacterium
GCTCATCAGATGTTAATGGAAGGCCATCTTAATACCTGTTTCAAAAAAGCAATGGAAACAAAAAATGAAAAAAGAAAACAGGAAATGATAAAAGAAATTTTAAGAGTTACCAAGTTGTTTAATAAATAAAACTATGTCTAAGAAATATATATTTCCTATTATTTTAATTTTGGTATTTATTGTTGCGGGTTATTTTATAGTTCGTCAGAAACAAGAAGTTAATGAACAAAATCCACCCCCAGCATCTGCAACTCAAAACATAAATAAATCAGAAGGCAATCAAATTTCTCAACCCAAATTTCGGGGAGAAGAAGGAGAAGCGACCGATCTTATAGATGGACGAGTGAGTATAATTGCGGATGTGTTTAATGATAATTTAGCTCGCTATTATCACACAAAACTTCCTAATGGAAAGACGATTTACTTTTTTGTCGTCAAGGATAAGGCCGGTATTTATCGCGCTGCCGCCAATGCCTGCCAAGTTTGTTTTGACGCCAGAATGGGCTTTCGTCAGGAGAGCGACTTTATGATTTGTAACACTTGCGGGAATAAGTATCCCTTAGTAAAAATTGCCACTGAAAAAGGCGGCTGTAATCCCGGGCCGATAAATCCTAATTTGGAAGTTGAAAATGATCAAATTATAATCCAGCAATCGGACTTAGAAAAAGTTGCTGATTTATTCTAAAAAATATGCGTAAAATTATTTTTATAATTCCAATATTTTTGTTTGGTGGATTTGTCAGCTACTTGCTTTTTAATATTCAGAATCCTGTTTTTGAAAAATTAAGCCCGGACGAGATGTATAAAAGAATAATCAAAGAGAGAGATTATGCTATCAATCAGGCGATGGCAAGAGGAGATTATAAATGTTGTATCAGTCCCCCTTGCACTATGTGTTATATGGAAGCTAATCAATGGAATAATTTTACTGCCGGCACCTGTGCCTGCGATGATTTAATTACTCAAGGCAAAAAGCCTTGTCCGCAGTGCGAAAGAGGTCTTTGTAACGGCGAGAGTTCTACTTGTAATTATAAACCAACCAATGCTCAATAAATAAAATTCTATGCTTAAAAAAATTAAGGCTCAAATTGAAGAAATCCATTGTAAAAGTTGTAAAACTCTAATTGAAACAGAAGTCGATGTTTTGGAAGGAGTGAAAGACATTGATGTTAATTATCAAAATGGGGATTGTCAGATAGAATTTGATGATCAAAAAATCTCTCAAAAGAAAATTTTTGAGACCATTGAAAAACTGAATTATAAGGTATCAGAAAAAGAAATGAGCCAAAAAACTAAAAGGAGTATCTCCAAAAGAATAATTATTGCCGGCATCTTATTAATTTTATTTGCTCTGGGCTATTATTTGATTAAACATTTTGGTCTTTTGGAAGTCCTTTCTAAATTAAATGAACAGCGGATAAGCTACTGGCTAATTTTCTTAATTGGACTTTTAGTAAGTTTTCATTGCGTTGGGATGTGTGGTGGATTAGTGGTTACTTATACAGCTCGCCATCATGCTAATAATCAAAACAAAAAGACAAATTCTTCTCTTCCCCACGCACAATACAACTTAGGACGAATGATTTCTTATACTGCTATTGGCGCAGTTCTTGGCGGTTTTGGTTCATTTTTTGGGATTAATCCGACATTTACAGGAATAATTACTTTAATAGCTGGCGGTTTTATGGTTTTAATGGGCTTGTCTCTTTTAACGCATTTCAAGTGGCTAGAAAAAATTAAACTGCACACCCCAGCTTTTATTGCCCGCTTTCTTTACAGCCAACGACACACCAAAAGACCAAAAGGACCTTTTATCATTGGCTTGCTTAATGGATTTATGCCTTGCGGGCCTTTACAAGCGATGCAACTCTATGCGTTGGCTTCAGGCAGTATTACGCGAGGAGCATTGTCAATGGGAATTTATGCTTTAGGAACAGTGCCTTTGATGTTTGGTTTCGGCAGTTTTATTTCTTTAATTAGCCAAGAAAAAATTAAACAAGTAATGAAACTTTCGGGAGCTATCGTGATAATTCTGGGTTTATTTATGTTCAACCGTGGCTTAATAAATTTTGGCTATGGTTTTCGTGGTTTTATCCCCGAGAGAGCCACCAGCCAGACAGAATACTTAGTAACTGGCGATGTTAAGGAATATCAAGTGATCAAAATGGATTTGACATATCGCGGATACTCCCCCAATGTTTTATTCGTAAAAAAAGACATTCCCGTCCGCTGGATTATCAATGTTCAGCAGATGACTGGTTGCACCGATGAAATCATTATGTCGGAATACAACATCAGAAAAAAATTAGAATACGGCGAAAATATTATTGAGTTCGTGCCTAAAAAATTAGACGATATTAAATTCAGCTGTTGGATGCAGATGGTCTGGGGGAAGTTCGTGGTGACAGAGGGCGATATTAAACCAGAACAACAGAAATTAGAATTAGAGAAAACCAATTTACCTCAAGGCACTTGCGGAGGCGGGGGAACTTGCGGCGGCAGCTGCGGCAGGTCTAGTTGCGGTTGCTCAAGAATAAAGGGGCGGTGATATTAATATCAATAAACAATATGACAACAAAAACTATTTTACAAATTAGCGGAATGCACTGCGCTTCCTGTGTCGCTAACATTGAAAACGCATTAAAAAAAGAAAAGGGAATTAAATCCGCCAATGTTAATTTTGCTTCAGAAAAACTTTATTTAGAATTTGACCCCGGTGAGATAACTATTGCCAGAATTCAAAAAATTATTGAGAAATTGGGATATAAGGCAACGGAAGAAATCACCGAGGGAGAAATGCACGATCACCACAAAAAAGCAAAAACACAAGAAATTCAGAAATTAAAAAAGCGGCTTATTTTTGCCATAATTTTCGGCTTACCCCTTATTTATATGGTCATGGGCGGAATGCTTGGTTTGCCAATACCGCAATTTTTCAAAGAATGGAATATCTTAATTCAATTTATTTTAGCAACAATTGTAATTTTAGTCTGCTTTAATCTCTGGATTTCTGGCTTTAAGAATTTAATACGGCTAAGGCCTAATATGGATTCTTTAATTTTTATTGGCACGGCCGCCGCTTATTTTTATAGTATTGCTGTATCTATTTCTTTTTGGCTGGGCATGAAAAAACTACCCCCCCATTTATATTATGAAAGCGCTGTCTTTATTCTTGTTTTTATTTCGCTTGGTAAATATTTGGAAGCGATAACCAAAGGCAAAACCAGTGAAGCGATTAAAAAATTAATTGG
>CAZXCJ010000056.1:0-3193 GCA_964639335.1 uncultured Gammaproteobacteria bacterium
GAGCCTTAGAACAAGCTGTTTCTGCTTATCAGGCCTGTCATTTTATAGGAATGCCAGAATGTAATGTAATTTTAGCTCAAGTAGTGGTTTATATGGCTAAATGTAAAAAATCTAATAATTTATATACCGCTTATCGGCAAGCAGCTCAAGATGTTAAAGAGTTTGGAAATTTACCAGTACCTTTACATATCCGTAATGCCCCTACCAAGTTAATGAAAGATTTAAATTATGGTAAAGGTTATAAATACAGTCCAGATTGTAATTACAAAGAAAAACAAGAATATTTTCCAGAGAAATTAAAAAATAGGAAGTATTTGAAAAATTGATTTTTTATTTTTTTTGTTAATATAAAAAAATAAGGATGTTGATTATCAACATCCTTTTATAATTAAAAGAGGAAGGCATAAATCATTTTTTATCCTTGGGCGGTTAGAATAAGAAATGATTTACTAAATTTTTGAATAAGAAATTAATTTAATTAACATTGCCCATTTTAAAGAGTATTAATTATGGATTCAATTTTAAAAACCAAATTGAATTTCAATTTCAAACCTTCCTCCTATTTTTTTAAAGCATCTTATGTTTTTATTATAATTTTTATATGTTTTAATGTCAACCCTGCAGGGTCAACCACCCCAGGGGTATGTTTAAAAGAAAGACTCCGATTTCAGTTGTAAAATCGGAGCTGTAAAATTGTGCCCGGGTTGATAAAAAAGAGAGAAAAGTTAATATAATAATCAACAATTCCAAAAAAAATCTAATAAAAGGAATTGCTGTTTTTATTACTATTTTATATGCGCAACATGCGCCTTAAACCTATTTAAGAAATTTATTTTTTTCTTGGTTCAAGTCTTTCTTATATGGCCGGGCAATTATTTAATATACTCCTTTTTAATTTTTTTGTCAAGAGCATTTAAATAAAAAAAGAGGGATGCTATAATTAAACATCCCCACCATAGAGCAGGAGGCATATGGCAAAATTCAATACTCGGAAAAGGAGGAATGCTTTGTTAAATCCAGGTATTTTTTAACAAAGCAAAATTCTATTAATTAATCATTTATAATATTAATATAATAGGCCTGGCCAATAAATGTGGAAATTCAGTTTGAATTCAATTATTATAATCAATTCAATTTGAATCATCAGTTTTTATTTGTTCCTCCTTGATTCCGAGCATTATTATTTTTTTTGATATTTTTATATTAATCTTTTTATATATTTTTGTTAATTATTGTTAAATTATTTTTGCTATAAAATTGCTTTTTAGATATAATTAAGTCAAGAAAGTAAGAAATCAAAAAATCAATAAATTAGTCATTAGGCGATAGCCTGCCTTAATTTTTATAAAATTATGGCGGGTAGGCAATAAGAGTATAAATTTTATCCTTAATGACTCTTAATGACTAATGACTATTACCTAATAACTAATTCCATGAATCTAAAGAATTTTTTATTATACATGATTTTTGCCACCCTATTGTGTTGGTTTGGATTTTTTATGATTATTCAATCTATTAATCCTAATGAAGCCGGAGTATTGGCGTTTTTATTATTTTATCTAATATTAGGATTATCAATTATGGGAACTTTAACCATTTTGGGTTTTTTATTTAGAAAATTATTTTATAAAGACAGATTAGCTTTTGACCATGTAATAGTTTCTTTTCGGCAGGCTATTTTGTTAAGTTTAGTAATAGTAATTTCTCTATATTTGCAAGCCCATGGATTATTGACTTGGTGGAATGCAGTTTTATTAATTTTGGCCTTAAGTTTATTGGAATTGTTTTATTTAAATTATTATAGTAATAAGAAGTAAGTAATAAGCGATAAGTTATAAGTAATGAGCTGACAGCTGAAAGCCGAGAGCTGATAGCTAAATTATATGCAAGAAGAATTAAAAAAAATAAAGGATAAAATTTTAAAAGAAGTAAAAAATATTCAAATTGAAGAAGAACTTCAGAAGTTAGAAAAAAAATATTTAGGGCGCAAGGGAGAGTTTACCCGGTTGCTTAAAGGTGTGAAAGATTTAGCAGAAGAACAAAGACCAGTAATTGGCAAATTAGCTAATGAAGTCAAAATAGAATTAGAAGATGCTTTTTTAAAGTTAAAAAATAAAATTAGTCAAAAAGAGGATGATTTTCTGGAGGCCATAACTAATTTTGATTCTAGTTTACAGGCCCAAAAGAGAGGTATTGGCCACTTACATCCCAATACTTTGGTACAGAATAAAGTAGTGGACATTTTTCGTTCTATGGGTTTTATGGTTTTGGATGGACCAGAATTAGAATCTGATTATTATAATTTTGAAGCCCTGAATATACCATCTACTCATCCAGCGCGAGATATGCAGGATACATTTTTTGTTGAGCAAGACAAGAAATTAAAAAATGATAATAAATTGCTATTGCGTACCCACACCTCAGCCCAACAAGTTAGAGCTATAGAAGAATTTGGTGCTCCTTTGCGAGCGGTTTTTCCAGGCAAGTGTTTTCGTAATGAGGCCACCGATGCTTCGCATGACAATACTTTTTATCAATTAGAAGGACTAATGATTGATAAAGATATTTCTATTGCCAACTTAATATCAGTAATGAATTCACTTTTAACCCAAGTTTTTAATAAAGAAGTTAAAACTAGGCTAAGACCGGGATACTTTCCTTTTGTGGAACCAGGATTTGAATTAGATATTAATTGTTTGATTTGTGGTGGAGAGGGCTGTAGTGTTTGTGGAGATGGCTGGGTAGAATTAATACCTTGTGGTTTAGTCCATCCTAAAGTTTTAGAATATGGAGGATTAGATCCTCAAAAATGGAGTGGTTTTGCTTTTGGGATGGGTTTGACCAGATTAGTTATGATGATTTATGGCATTAACGATATTAGATTATTACAATCTGGTGATTTGAGATTTACTAAGCAGTTTTAATTCAAGAAGCAAGAAGTAAGGAGTACGGAGTAAGGAGCACGAATTAGAATTTTCCGTAATTCTTAATTCATAATTCATAATTCGTAATATATATGAATCCCGTTAGATAAATCCCTCACCTCTTTTTAAGAGCAATACATTATAAAGAGTTTATACTCTCTAAAAGAGGTGAGGGATAAAGTTAATTTATTTTTCTAGCTAGATGAAATATGTAAAATTTGAATTAAGAATATGAATATTATTATAAATAATTATCTAACGGGATGAAT
>CAZXCJ010000057.1:0-2755 GCA_964639335.1 uncultured Gammaproteobacteria bacterium
AAATCTAATGATTTTGGTAGGTTTAGAGTGTTACCTATGTATCTCATCTTATTCAAAGATATTATTAACTTAGCGTCTGAAAGTGGTTTATCTGCTGTATTTTTAGGATTTGAATCAATAGATATATTGAATCTCAAATCCATATGCCAAATAAAAAAGAATTGGCGGGAAAAATACGAAAAAACCATAATAAAACTACACGAAAAAAAAGTTTTAATAATGGGAAGTTTTATTTTTGGTTTTGATGGAGGAGATAATGGAAAAATCCTAAAAACCGTCGAATGGGCTATAAAAAATAAACTCGATCTTGTTCAATTTTCAATTCTAACACCACTACCAGGAACTTCACTATTCAAAGAATTGGATAAGCAAAAAAGAATCGAAACTTATGCCTGGACACGATATAATACCTTTGAATCTGTATTCAAAGCTACTGGCTGGCAAGAAGGAGAACTAAAAAAAAAGATAAAAAAAGCTTATAAAAAATTCTATTCTTATAGCTCAATACTGAAAAGGATAAACAAGCTCCCCGCCTTACATCTCTTAGCTTATTTGATGGCTAATGTGGAATTTAAATTTCTTAGGTAAGCAAAATGACTGATTATTTTAAATCAGTCATTTTTATTTAAATTATTTTAAACTTCTCATTCTCTCTCCACTTAGCAATTTCAGCATGATTCCCAGAAACTAAAACTGCTGGTACTTTGTATTTTTTTCTTTTAAATTTAAAGATTTCTGGACGTGTATATTGAGGATATTCTCTAAAATTATCAGAAAAGGACTCTATTTTTAATGATTCTGCATTACCTAAAACACCCTTAATTAATCTAGCTGTGGAATCAACAATCATGGCTACAGCCAATTCGCTATTAGATAAAACAAAATTGCCTAAAGAAATTTTTTCATCAATAAAATTATCAACTCGGGCGTCAATTCCCTCATAATATCCATTAATAAAAATAATTTGATTTAATTGAGAAAATTTTCCTGCTAGTTTTTGATTATATAATTTTCCCTTAGGGTCTAATAAAATAATTTTTGAATTCTTCTTTCTTTTAATTGAGTTTATGGCCTTAATAATTGGTTCAACCTTTAAAATCATTCCTGGCCCACCTCCATAAGGGGCATCATCAACACTGCGATGTCTATCATTGGTAAAATCTCTCAAATTATGATAATGAATTTTAATTTTCTTTTTTTGTAAAGCTCGACCAATAATACTTTCTTGATAATAAGAATTTAAAACCTTGGGAAAAATTGTTATAATATCATATTGCATAATATAAATATACCAATAATAAAACTAATTTACAATTTTACTTCACAAAAAAATATTTGTTAAAACAAAAATCTCCAATAAAGGAGATTTTTGTTTATAAGAAGATTTTATAACTTTAAGTCTTCTACCTCATCTGTAGCTGGTGCTTCTTCTCTATTTCTAGGAGCTGGTCTTTCAGTTCCCTCTGGTTGGTTAATCTTAAGATTAACTCTAGCGTTATTTTTAGCACCTACTACTCTAAGCAACGTTCTAATTGCTCTGGCGGTATTACCTCCTCTACCAATAATTTGACCCATGTCTTCTGGATCAACATCAAGGGTTAATAATACTCCCATTTCGTCAACACTGCGGTCGACTTTTACCTTGTTGGGTTTATCAACAAGGAATTTTACCATAGCTTCTAAGAACTGTTTGTCTGCATCTGCCATTTCTTTGCTGTTATTTCTTAAATTTTCAATCCACTACCTATTGGTAGTATATAAAAGAATAGCATACCTAAGATATAATGTCAATGTATAAAAAGTATAAAAAATAATTATTAATTAAAACTAATCTTCATAGAATGGGGCTCAGCCCACTTGACGGGCTTGACATATTTTTATAAAACTATATAATAATATCTACCTGTTGAAAATTTATTTATACTTAATATAATTTAATATAAATTACTAAACAGATGAAGTAAATTGACAATTGAATAGTGGTAGAAATTTTAATCATGCACCAAATTTTGGTGTAAGGTTTTTCTTAATTTTTTGTATGTTTTTTTTCCCAAAAACATTCCTTTTATGAGAGTTTGATCCTGGCTCAGGATGAACGCTGGCGGTATGTCTAAGGCATGCAAGTCTAAGGTGCTCTTCGGAGTGCCTGGCAAACGGGAGAGTAACACATTGGTAACTCACCCCTAGTTCAAGTATAACCCTATGAAAATGGGGACAATCCTTGATAGTCCGTTAATCTCACACAACTGAGTTTAATGGTAAAGGTCCGCCGACTAGGGAGAGGCCTATGGCTTATCAGCTTGTTGGTGAGGTAAAAGCTCACCAAGGCAATGACGAGTAGCGGGCGTAAGAGCGTGGCCCGTCTCACTGGAACTGAGACACTGTCCAGACTCCTACGGGAGGCTGCAGTCAAGAATCTTTCGCAATGGCCGAAAGGCTGACGGAGCAATACCGCGTGAAGGAAGACACCCTTCGGGGCGTAAACTTCTTTTCTCAGGGAAGAATTCGTGACGTTACCTGAGGAATAAGCCACTGCTAACTTCGTGCCAGCAGCAGCGGTAATACGAAGGTGGCAAGCGTTATCCGGAATTACTGGGCGTAAAGCGTCTGTAGGCGGTTTATTAAGTCTCAAATTAAAACTCTAGGCTCAACCTAGAGATAGTTTGAGAAACTAATAAGCTAGAGACTGGAAGAGGCAAACGGAATGGCTGGTGTAGTAGTAATATGCATTGATATCAGCTAGAACACCAAATGC
>CAZXCJ010000058.1:0-2713 GCA_964639335.1 uncultured Gammaproteobacteria bacterium
GCTTCGGTCGCCGACGTGCCAAAGCCACTTTGGCGACGGCACGCGAAGGCAGGCGAGAGAAATATGAAAGTAATCTTTTATATTTCCGAGCCGAGGAGTTTACCCCGTTAAATAGCTTTAGATTTAATGGGGCTAACACAGGTTTACCCTATTAAATAATTAAATTTTGATTCTTGAAAATTAATTGAAATTGTATAAAATACAAAATTTAAATTTAACAGGGTGAAATACCTCGTCCCGCAGACGGGACGAATTCGTATGAGCGGAGCGAATTTCGATTTAATACCCCGTCAGCTTGCCCTGAACCAGAAATCGGTACAGGGCTTGCTGCGGGGAACCTTTATTTTATAATTCTTAATATAATATTACCTTAAAAAAGTAAAGAGATAATTATTTTATGAATCCCGTTAATATTTATTTTACGGGATGAGCGACTTGGAAAAAATATTAAAAAATAGTATTTACATTTTAATAGTCGGAGCTTTTGTCTCTTGCCTTTTTACCCCGTACAAAATTTTAGAAAAATTTATACGGGGCAAGTTTTTAAATCTTGGATTTTAGTATTTCTAGATTTGAATCGGAGGATGTGTTTTTTTGGGAATATTGACAGTTTTATTTGAATAGTATAAACTGAAAGTAGTTTCAAAAATTTGAAAACACTTTCAAATTAATATTAAACTTAAATTAACAGATGTTTAAAATAACAAAGAATAACAAAAAAATAATTAATTTATTGGCGGATTATCCTAATCAGCAGTTTTTTACTAAAGAAATATCAAGTAAACTTAATATTTCTCTTGGAGGAGCTCATAATAGTTTAAAAGAATTAACAAAAAATAAAATAATTATTATGGAGCAGAAAGGGAATATGAAATTTTTTCAGATTAATCTTCAAAATTCATTGGTAAAGCAATTTAGAGTAACTTTTATAACCGAAAAATTATCAGAGATAATTAAAAAAATTAAAAAGTATAGTAAAAAAATTATTTTATTTGGTTCAGCTTCTAGAGGGGAACAAGATAAAGAAAGTGATGTTGATTTATTTATCTTAACTAATGATCCTCGCGAAGTTAAGGAGATGCTTAATAAGTGTAATAAAAAAATGTTAATTAATTTTATTATTAAAAGTCCAAATGAGTGGAGTGAGATGGAAATTAAAGAGTCAGAATTTTATAATGAAGTTAAAAAAGGAATTATTTTATATGAGCAGTCATTTTAAAGAGTGTTTGAAAACAAGAAAAATTAAGAAATTTTCTAGGGGTAAATTTTTAGTTTCCAAAGAAATTAAATTAGCGAAGGATGATTTAAAATTTGCTAAAAAAAGTTTTAAGGAAAAAAATTATCGCTGGTGTATTATTCAAACATATTATTCTATGTTTCATTCTGCTCGGGCATTGCTTTATAATAAAAATTATAGAGAGCATAGTCATTTTTGCTTAAGAGAAGCAATTAGGGTTTTATATGTAGAAAAAGGCAAATTTAGTCTTGCTTTATTAGATGCTTTAGCAGAAGCCAAAAATCTACGAGAGGCGGCGGATTATTATGGTGATTATAGTGGAATAAATGCTAAAAAGTTATTACAAAAAGCTGATAAATTTATTAAAAAAAGTAAAGAGATAATCAATATATGAATCCCGTTGATAATAATATCTTACGGGATGAATCCCATTAGATAGAACTCACAGAGTTCGCTATCTAACGGGACTAACGGGATGAAAATATCAGAAAAATTACAATTTATTATCAAAATTTCTGATTTAACTCAAGAAAAATTAGCCAATCAGCTGAAGGTTTCTTTTGCTACTTTAAATAGTTGGATTAATGAAAGGTCAATACCTCATCAGAGAAATCAGAAATTAATAGATGATTTATATCGTCAATACACTGGTCAAACAAAAATTCCAGACAATGTTTTAATTGCTAAAAAAGAGTTGATTTTAACTAAAAGCAAAAAATATCAGAATATTATTAATTCAATAGTTAAACGCCAGGATCTTTTTGATCAATTTGTTTTATCATTAACTTATAATTCAAATAGTATTGAAGGCAGTACTTTAACTGAAAACGAAACTAGAGCTATCTTGTTTGATAATGCTTCCATACCCCATAAACAAGTTATTGAACATTTAGAGGCCAAAAATCATCAAACTGCTTTAAATTATCTTTTCAGTCAGACAAATAGAAATTTAATAATATCAGAAGATATTATTTTAAAATTACATAGTATTTTAATGAATAGTATTCAAGAAGATGCTGGGAAATACAGGGATCATGGGGTGAGAATTGTAGGCGCTAATTTAGCAACTGCTAATTATTTAAAAGTACCTAAATTAATGCAAGATTTAGTTAATAATATTAATAGAAAAGAAAAAGACTTAATTAAACAAGTTGCAAGTATTCATGCTAGTTTTGAACAAATTCATCCATTTTCTGACGGGAATGGTCGGATTGGACGCCTATTAATACAAATGATGCTGATGCGTTATAATATAGCACCGGCTATTATCAAGCAAGAAGATAAGAGATTTTATTATTCTTATCTTAGTAGGGCTCAAAAAACAGGAGATACAATATCATTAGAAAATTTTATTTGCGATGCTATTTTGATGGGTTTTGATTTGATTGAAAAGCTTGTTTAACCAACCTTGAGGGTCGGTTGGCTCTCTGTCAAATAGCGCGGTGCTTAAGACAATAAAAATATAATTATTATAAT
>CAZXCJ010000059.1:0-2681 GCA_964639335.1 uncultured Gammaproteobacteria bacterium
ATTTGGAAGCGATAACCAAAGGCAAAACCAGTGAAGCGATTAAAAAATTAATTGGCCTTCAGCCAAAAGAGGCAACGATTATAAAAAACAATGAGGAGATAAAAATTGCTATTTCCGAAGTAAAAGTTGGGAACATTATTTTAGTTAAACCCGGAGAGAAAATCCCGGTAGACGGAATTGTCATAGAGGGATATTCTGGCGTTGACGAGAAAGCGATTACCGGCGAGAGTATTCCCGTTGAAAAGAAAGAGGGCGATGAGGTGATTGGCGCGACTATTAATAAAACAGGTGTTTTAAAATTTAAAGCAACTCGGGTCGGTAAAGATACGATGTTAGCCCAGATTATAAAAATAGTTGAGGAAGCAATGGGTTCCAAGGCGCCAATCCAGCTTTTGGCCGATAAGGTTTCTTTTTATTTTGTTCCATCCGTAATTGGTTTTGCTATCTTATCTTTAGCTGTCTGGCTCTTGTTGGGTCAGCCGTTGTCTTTTGCTTTAACAACTTTTGTGGCTGTTTTAATTATTGCCTGTCCTTGCGCATTAGGTCTGGCCACGCCAACCGCGGTAATGATGGGAACAGGACTAGCGGCAAAAAATGGCATTTTAATAAAAAGCGGCAAGGCATTAGAAATTGCCCGCGATTTAAATATAGTCATTTTTGATAAAACCGGAACTTTAACTAAGGGCGAACCAAGTGTTACCGATGTAATTAAAATTAAAAATGAAGTCAGCGAAAATTCGATTTTACAAATCGCGGGATCGGTAGAAAAAAATTCTGAACACCCATTGGCTCAAGCGATTGTCAATAAAGCAAAAGAAGAAAAAGCTAATTTTTCAGAAGTAAAAAATTTCCAAGCTATTCCCGGCCACGGCGTTTCAGCTGATTTAGAAAATAAAAAAGTACTTTTCGGAACAAGAAAACTAATGACTGACAATCAAATTAACCCTACTATAATAGAAGAAAAAATGATCGCTTTAGAAGATCAAGGCAAAACAGCGATGATTTTAGCTATAGAAAAAGATATTATTGGTATTATTGCGGTGGCTGATACACTCAAAGAATATTCAAAAGAAGCGATTAACATGCTTCATCGAATGGGCAAGGAAGTCGCTATTATTACTGGCGATAATAAACGTGTTGGTCAAGCAATTGCTAAACAAGTTGGCGTTGATAGAGTTTTGGCTGAAGTACTACCGCAGGAAAAATCAGCCGAGATTAAAAAATTACAGAATGAAGGAAATATTGTGGCAATGGTTGGCGATGGCATAAATGACGCTCCGGCTTTGGCCCAAGCTGATTTGGGCATTGCTTTGGGTTCTGGCACAGATGTTGCAATGGAAACCGGGGAAATAGTTTTAATTAAAGATGATTTGAGAGATGTAATAACAGCAATTGATTTGAGTAAATACACTTTAAACAAAATCAAGCAAAATCTTTTTTGGGCTTTCTTTTATAATATTGTCGGTATTCCTGTGGCCGCTGGTATTTTATATCCTTTCACTGGTTGGCTTTTAAACCCGGCAATTGCCGCGGCTGCTATGGCATTTTCATCTGTTAGCGTTGTTTCAAACGCTCTTTTAATGAAAAGATATGAATCTAAAATTATTTAAAATTTTAGGGAGTTCTTTGTTGTCGCCCGCGCACGGGAAGGGTGGGGCAAGGGCGACATCTCTTTCTTTTCCTCTTTCGGTCCCGCCGCCGCCCGAAAAAATCGCTGGGGGTTTCCAGCGGGCGGGCAAAAAGGAAGGGGGTTGGGGCGAAGCCCCGAGCGAGGCAACTAATCAACTTTGGTGGACCTGAGGAGAGTTGAACTCCTGACCTCGACATTGCGATTGTCGTGCTCTAGCCAACTGAGCTACAGGCCCATAACAATGAAATTTATATTTACAATTTTTATTATTAATACATGGTTCTCTAGCCCCAGCCAGGGGCTGGTCCGCCTTTGGCGGAAACTGAGCTACAGGCCCTTATTTTATTATATATTAATCTTATATTATCGAATAACTATTTAAAATCTAATTGTTATTTGCGAAGTTGGGAACCAACTGTCGCAGACCCTGAGCCCGTCGAAGGGTCGAAGATCCTCCGTAGTCCCTCACTTTTTAAAAAAGTGGGGGGCGAAGGGGGAAGCTACAGGCCCATGTAGGAATTTTCAATTACCAATTATCAATTTACAATAAATTTTTAATTATTGAATTATTAATTAAGTATGGCCGCGCCACAAACCCGAGTAAGGAGTTTACGACGAGCGAGTGGTTTATGGTGGGTCCTATAGGATTCGAACCTACGGCCTTCTCGGTGTAAACGAGACGCTCTAACCAACTGAGCCAAGGACCCGTATGAATGTAAATAACAAATTACAAATTTCAAATTACAAATAAAAACTTTTTAAAAAGAACTACTTGTCCTCCGTAGCTCCGAATCTTGTGAGGAGCGAAGGAGGAAGCCAAGGACCCATAAATCAATTTTTAATAACCCAACTTAAACTATAGGGAAAATTGTGTAAATTACCAGTAATAACATTAAGTGAGTTTAGTCTAATGGAGTCAAGTGGTGGGCATGGTGGGATTTGAACCCACACGGATAAAATCCATACGCTCCTGAAGCGTACGCGTATACCAGTTTCGCCACACGCCCAATGTTTAAATAATATAATAGTAATTTGTTTCTGTAAATAAAAA
>CAZXCJ010000060.1:0-2450 GCA_964639335.1 uncultured Gammaproteobacteria bacterium
GCCTTCGCGTGCCGTCGCCAAAGTGGCTTTGGCACGTCGGCGACCGAAGCGTAGCATTGGCTACGCGCAGGCAGGCTCTACGTCGCTAATAAAAATAAACCGGGTAAATTTTCTGGCAATCTATAATTTTTTTATTAATATCCTGATAACTCAAATAAACATCTATATCAGGATATTTTCTTTTGAATAATTCTACTGAACTAAATTTTTTACTTTTCAAATAGGCCTTTGACTCTATTGCTATTATTCTGTTATTGTCTAAAAAAATAACAAAATCAATCTCATTTTTTTTCTTATCCCGCCAAAAATTAAATCTATAATCATTTTTAATAAATTGCTGTGCTAAACCATTTTCTAATAATACTCCTTTATCTGTCCTTAAATTTAATTTTCTAAAATCATTAACAATAAAATTTCTTAATCCTGTATCTAAAAAATAAACCTTTGGATTTTTAACAATTTCTGTTCTTTTATTTTTAAAATATGGCCTTACAAAATTGCATATATATGTCTTTTCCAAAAAATTTAAATACTTTTTTAAGGAAGGATAAGAATAACCTGATACTTGGGACAATTCTTGATACTCTAATAAATTTCCAATTTGTAAAGCCAAGGCTCTAATTAAATTATTCAGCTTATAATCATCAATCAAACCCAATATGTCTTTTACTTCTCTTAAAAAATAAGTATTATAAATATTGCGCAAAAGCTCTTTTTTTGCCTCATACTTGTCTTCTAAAACGATGCGCGGATAACCCCCAAAAAGCAGATATTCTTCATAATAATATAATAATTTCTGATGCGCCTGTTCGCCTATTTTTATTTCTGTACCTTTAAATTTTTCAATCTGCTTTTTATTATTTTTATATATTTTTAAATAATTTTTGTCTTTAGCTAATAAAAATTCTTGAAAATCAAAAGGATAAAGATTAAAAATTAAAATTCTGCCAACCAAATATTTTACCACCCCAATGGTTAAATCTATTGCTGAAGAGCCAGAAATTATTAATTTTATTTTTTGAGAATCAAAAATATATTTAAGAATTTTACCTCCATTTTTGGCATATTGAAATTCATCAATAAATAAATACTTATTTCCTTTTACATATATATTAATAAAATCATCTGTTTGATTTTCAAACATATTTAATACGCCTTGATCATCAAAAGAAACACAAACAGCATTATTAAGCTTTTTCATCAAATGATTAACCAAGGTGGTCTTTCCCACTTGACGAGCGCCTATTATGGCAATTATTTCTTTGGCGCCCAAATATTTTAAAATAGTACCCTCTAAATTCCGCTTAATATACATATAATTTGAATGTTATTACTATAATTAAACTATGCTTTAATTATAGTTCTAACTATATTTTTTGTCAATATTTAAAATAATTATCAAAAAAATCTATAATCCCGTCTCCTCACTCCTTGCCTCGCCACGTCAAACGTGGCCTCGCCATAGCTTTCTTGACCTCCAAAGATTTATCGAAAGAGGTAGCGAAGGCGGGCTTACTCTTTGCCTCGCCGTAGTCCCGCTGAGCGGGACGAAGACGGGCTTAATACTTGTCTCGCCGTAGCTTTATGCGAAGGCGGGCTTACTCTTTGCCTCGCCGTAGTCCCGCTGAGCGGGACGAAGGCGGGCTTAATACTTGTCTCGCCGTAGCTTTATGCGAAGGCGGGCTTAATTCATAATACATAATACATTATACTAACCTACTTAAATATCACATTTTTTTTAAAAATTCCGTGTTTTAGAAAAATTATCGGATCAGCTTCTACACCAGTCACAAAAGGAATATATGCTCCATAAGCAGTACCTTCCGAATTGGTAGCAAAAGACCGAAGATAATAAGTAGTGCCCTTGGTTAAACTAGTTAAACCCAAATTATATGAACCCGTACTATAAGTTCCAGTTTCACTTGCTGACCAAGTATCGGCTTCGGTTAAACCATATTTAAAACCCCGAGTAGTTACATCTGCTCCGCCAGTGGCAGTAATATTGCCATAAGCCGTGGCCGTAGTAGCTTGAATATTTTTTACTGTGTCAGTGGTGACTGTGGGAGCAGAGACAGGAGACCACGTAGTCTTGGGGGTATAGCTGGTCTGACTATGATCAAACTTTATCCAACCAACGTTTTCACCCCAAGCATAACCAGAAAAATCACCATTACCATCAATAATCACTTGCGAATTGTTTGGATTAAAATTGACCCAACCAATATTTTCACCCCAGGCATAACCACCTAAATTGCCTCCGTCATTGGTTACCCCCCAATTAGTTGCAGAGGTATTTACAGCTCCTGGGGTTCCATCATAATCAAACTTTATCCAACCGACATTTTCTGCCCAAACATAACCAGTCAAGCCGTTATCAGCTACCTCTACCCCACCATTAGTTGGTTCAAAATTATTCCAGCCAATATTCTCTCCCCATGCCCATTTATAAT
>CAZXCJ010000061.1:0-2322 GCA_964639335.1 uncultured Gammaproteobacteria bacterium
TTGAATTTACTCAGAAATATACAAAAGTGTTACCTATGTGGTCTTCTAGTACAAAGTATTGACTAAAGAGATAATAAATGATAAAGTCCTATTAAGTAAAATTAAATTTTTACTCTTTTACTCTTTATTTAAAAAACAATGAACAAAAACACCCACTATGAATTAACATTCATTATAGATGGTAATATACCTGAAACTGAACATCAATCAATTTCTGATAACATCAGGGGGTCTATAGAAAAAAAACAAGGTAAAATAATATCTGAAGATTCTATTGGACGAAAAAAATTAAGCTATCCTATTAAAAAAGTAAACAAAGGCGTGTTTATTTCTTTAGAATTTGATATTGATTCTCAAGAAATAAAAAATATTGACAAAGAATTGAAATTAAATAAAAATATATTAAGATTTATTATTACTAACAAACCTAATAATATTGGAAAACCTCGAGAAACTAAAATTAAACCAGAACCGATTCCCGAAAAAAATTCTCCTATAAAAAAATCTACCGGGAAAGAATTGCCAAGAGAAATTAAAAAAAAGCCAGCAGAAAAAAACTCCCAAGAAATTAAAGAAAAAATAGATACTAGTGAATTGGATAAAAAATTAGACGAAATATTAAACGACGAATTATTAGATTAAAAAACGAAAAACTTAAAACAAAAAGCGTAAAATTAAAATTCTTTTATACTTTATAAACTTTATAAACTAATTCTATGGATTTAAACAAAGCAACAATTATAGGCAGAATGACTGCTGATCCAGAATCTAGAACAACTCCAGCCGGACAAACGGTTGTATCTTTTTCAGTGGCTACTAGCTTTAGCTGGAAAGATGCCAATGGTGAAAAAAAGGGAAAAACTGAATTTCATAATGTAGTGGCCTGGAGAAGATTGGCTGAGATTATCACTCAGTACTTAAGAAAGGGCAGCAAAATATACTTAGAGGGTCGACTGCAAACCAGATCATGGGAAGATCAAAATGGAGTCAAAAAATACCGAACTGAAATTATAGCCGACAATATGATAATGTTGGATAATAAACCCAGCGGAACAGCACCTGCTTCTCCCAAAGAATCTACTGAAGAGGAAAAAGCAGAAGACAAAAAAGAAGACGATGAAGAAGAAATAAATATTGAAGATATACCCTTCTAAAATTTTCAATTTTCAACTTTGCCCTCTCTCCCTCTCCCCCATTAAAAGAACAGAGGGGGGGTTAATTAAAATTTTAAATTATTTAAAAAATTATAATCATAAATTTCATGGCTAAAGGTAAAAACATTATTAATAAAAAAAAGTTTTGTCATTTTTGTAATAAAAGTATTAAATATATTGATTTTAAAGATACTCAAATTTTACAAAGATTCATCAGCTCATATTCAAAAATAGTTCCTCGCAAAAGAAGCGGTGTTTGTTCTAAACACCAAAGAAAATTAAGTCAGGCCATTAAAAGAGCCAGATTTATGGGTCTCTTACCATACACTAAGTAATTCGAAAATCGTTTACCCTGAACCAGTTATCGGTTCAGGGTGAAGTCGAAAATCGAAAATAGTAATGGAAATTTGAAAGTCGAAATTAGTTAATAATTTTCGATTATCCAATTTCGATTACCTGCTTTCGCGTGCCGTCGCCAAAGTTGGCTTTGGCACGTCGGCGACCGAAGCGGCTACGCGTCCATCCTCCGAAGCAGAGCTTCTGCGGAGGACGGGCAGGCAGGCGAATTTCAAATCTCAAAAAACTAATTTCTAATTAATGCCAGTATGTTAGAATTTAACGAACTAAAATTAAATAAAATCATTTCTTTAAATAATCAGCCCTATAAAATAGTCTTTGCTCAACATTCTAAGCAGGCTAGAAGCGGGGCTGTTTTAAGAACCAAATTAAAGAATCTAATAAGCGGTGAGGTTCTAGAAAAAACTTTTAATAGCGGCGATAAGGCCGAGGAAGCTAATTTAGAAAGAATCAAGGCTAATTTCCTATACAATGATGAAAATGAATATTATTTTATGACTCAAGAAACCTTCGAGCAATTTTCGCTTTCTAAAGAATCTTTAGTTGATCAAACTATCTTTTTAAATGAGGGTACAGTTGTTGATGTTTTAAAATTTAATAACAAGCCTGTTTCTATTAATTTGCCCACTAAAATGGATTTTGAGGTTATATCTTCTCCTCCGGGAATTAAGGGCGATACTGCTGGCACGGCTAATAAACAAGTTACCATTGAAACTGGCGCTAAAATAAAATGCCCTCTTTTTGTAAAGCAGGGGGATATTATTAAAATAAATACCGAGACTAAAGAATATGTAGAGAGAGTATAGAAAAT
>CAZXCJ010000062.1:0-2158 GCA_964639335.1 uncultured Gammaproteobacteria bacterium
GGGGTTTGTTCTCGTTTCTCCTCTTCGTGGTGGTCTATCTGTTAAGACTCATAATATAGAAAAACGTGGAAAAATCAAAGGTTGGAGTTCTTCTTCTCGTCGTCGCATGCGAACTTTTCTAATTGAAAATAAATTTCCTCCTGGTTGGCTTTCCTTTGGTATAACTTTAACTATACCAGGATATCCATTAACTTACAAAGAATCTAAAAGACTTTTCAAACTTTTTAACACTTATTCGCAAAGGCTGCCTTTTGAATTTGCTGCAGTTCAAAGAATGGAAATACAACAACGGGGTTCTATTCACTGGCATTTAGTGGCCGGCGGTGATTGTATGCATTTAAATGTATTTCAAATTTACAATATAATCCGTGGTTGTTGGTTTAAATCTCTTAAGGCTTTGGGTCAAGTAGAAGATAAATATATTGGCTCTTTTAAATATCCTATGTTGCGTACAGATTTGCAAATAGAAAATCAGAAACAAATGCTTATTGATTTGTATAATTCAAAGCAAAAACGCAAATTAACAAAAAAACAAATTGAGTCTTTTATTCCTACTTTTGACTATTGGAAACTTGTTAGTACTGTACTTGGTGGTTATCCGGAAATTGAAAGAAACTTTTATACTGGTGAGCCTGATGGGGTTTCCTGGGTTGTATCTCCTATTGATAAATATGCTTGTAAATTAGAGTTTTTCCCTAGTCAAGATTATGGTTCTTGGCTTCGTTATCTCAATGACCACACAAGCAAGAGCAAGCAAGAGCAAATACCAAATTCTTTTGGTAGGCACTGGGGTTATATTAATAAAAAGGCTTTTGTTCCTGCAGTACCTCAAAAAATAGAATTGACTGACAAACAATTTATTGCTGTAAAAAAATGGCAACACAGATTACAAACTCCAATAATTTTTGATAAAGAAAATATTCATAATTGGATGTTTCAAAAACATAAAGGGCAAAATTGGAATTCTAAAAGAAGCCCTCACGGTTCAAGCGTTTATTTCGGTAGTCCTGAAACATTAAAAAGAATGATTGATTTTGCAATTGAAAACATTACAGATACAAGAGAAACTCCACAGGTTTTAAATTATAGAGTTAAATCTAAATCTAAATATATAAAACGGCGTAGATATGATAAAAAAAAGCGTACAGATTAAAACGCTTTTTGATGCGTTGCCCGGTGCATGGCGGAGCTGACGCGAAGCGGATACCGGCGGCACCAAAGCGCAAAAAAAGCGGTTATTTTTAACCGCTTAAGATTTGAACGATGTTATTTAATTCATGCATAAATTAAATAGATTCATTAATGAATTAAGTAATAATAGTAGTATATCGAAAAAAAACAAGAAATATTAAAATTTTTTTCTTTACAGTGTATTTAAAAATGAATACAATGCGGGTGATTTAACAAAATAAGGAATAAAACAAAATGAAAGATATTACAAAAGCAAGAGTTGCAAGATTAACTGAAAATGAATTTGTAGAGGTTACTTGTAATAAAAAAATGAGTTTTGCAAAAGGTGTAAGAAAATTGGTCCAGGAAAATAAAATATTAAAACTTAAATTAGAAATAAAAAAAGGTGAAAAAATTTAGATCTAAATTGTGACTTAGAAATTAATTTCACAAGCGGGTAAACCTCATTTTTAAGCGTGGTTTTTCTCCTGCTTAGTTTAGCATAGGATAATAAACGTTGCTAATATGCTTTTAAACCTCCTGTAATGCGTTTTAAAGCCCTCTTTGACTTTGACCCATACCAATGAAAAGGATTGCAAAGAGAATGCTAAAAAATGGGGTTAGCTTTTAAATCTTGAGTAAATAAATAAAATGATATCTTATTTAAATCTTGAATTATTCCCCCTTTAGTTATAGGGTTCATATTTTCACAGATTTTTTTGACCCCCGTTTTCATTGGCTCAAACTGGGATTAAAATAATTGCAAAATTTAGCAAAAAATTAACTAAAAGCAAAAAAAAAAGTACCAATCTTATAAATTGATACTTTTATAAATTCTTTTCTCTCGTCTTAATAAAAAAAAGAAAGTTGTGTTACGTAAATGGAAGTATATAAAAATAATGTTTCAAAGTCAATAGACTTGTATAAAAATATGGGGTTTGTTCTCGTTTCTCCTCTTCGTGGTGGTCTATCTGTTAAGACTCATAAT
>CAZXCJ010000063.1:0-2063 GCA_964639335.1 uncultured Gammaproteobacteria bacterium
TTGATGTTTTTGCGTGATGAGGTGAAGCGCGGATAAGTTTAGTTAGATTTAAGAACTATAATTAAAGCATAGTTTAATTATAGTAATAGCATCTAAATTTTATGTATATTAAGCGGAATTTAGAGGGTACCATATATTAATAAAAAAATTAAAGGCATTTATTAAAGAAATAAATAATCTCCCTCACCCCTAACCCCTCTCCCTCGCCTGCCTGCCGGTAGGCAGGGAGAGGGAGAGGGGCATATACAAGTAGTTATTTAAAATATTATGACTAAGAAAGAAAAAATTGGAATAGCTAGAGAGTTTAGAAAAAATCAGACTGAGACAGAACAAATAATGTGGGAAGAATTAAGAAGCAGAAAGTTTTTAAATTTAAAATTCAAAAGGCAATATTTAATAGAAGGATATATAGTTGATTTTTATTGTTCAGAGCTAAAATTAGCTATAGAAATTGATGGACTCATCCACCTGCGGCAAATTAAAGAAGATAAATTAAGACAACAAGATATAGAAGAAAAAGGAATAAGATTTATTAGATTCAAGAATAAAGAGGTTTTATATAATTTAAAACAGGTATTAAATAAATTACAAATATTTATTGAAAAAATAAACAAATAGATTATTCTCATGGTTTTCTAACTTTAATGAGTAAATGCCCCTCTTCCGTTGAACAGAGTGAAATGGAGAGGGGTTAGGGGTGAGGCAAAAATAATTATGCTAAATAAACTAAAAAATTTAGAGGTATTTATAAAATAAACAAATAAATTCCATTAACAACCTTGCTACTTTACGGGATAAACGCCTTTCTCCGTCAAAGACTTGCCCTGTAAAAAGCAAAGCTTTTGTACAGGGTGGAGAGGGGATAGCCCGCTTCGCCGGAGCTTCAGCGAGGCGAGGGGAGAGGTGGTTAATTATAAAGACAATTATGAAATTAAATAAATTAAGAACGTATAGTAGTGGAACTACTAACGTTCTAAAACAATTAGACTATAAATACTGCATAGGCAATGATTTTTTTGACAAATTATATTATTATGTTATAATTTAAACTGAAAGTAATCATTAAAGATAACTATCAGTTCATATATATTTACCCCGTTAGATAAATTATTTTTTTAAATTTCCTTATATAAATTTTCATAATAAATCTTATTAATTTAATTTTGTATCAATTGTTTATCTTATCTAACGGGGTGAATCCCGTTAGAAATTTATTCTTTCGGGGTAAGCCCTGTTAACAGCTTTGCTGTTTTACGGGGTAAACTGAAATATATATTTTATATTAAAGATATGATTTCTAACAGGGTAAAAAAAACTTTAATTTTAGACATCTATAGATCTAAAAATACTGTCTTTTCCATTAAAGACATTGCTTTGCTTTGGGGTGAATCTGACAAAGAATTGGTTAAAATGAGGATATATCGCTATGTTAAAGCTAATAAATTATATTCCATTAGAAAGGGTTTTTACGCTAAAGACGAAAATTACGATAAATATGAATTAGCTGCTAAAATTTACACGCCTTCTTATATCAGCTTTGAAACTGTTTTAGCTCAGGCTGGAGTTATTTTCCAGCGCTATGAACAAGTTTTTCTTGCTTCATATTTAAGCAGGGAAATAGATGCTGACAATCAAAAATATTCTTACAAAAAAATAAAAGATATAATATTGATCAACAATATTGGTATTGAAAATAAAGAAAATTATTCCATTGCTTGTCCAGAAAGAGCTTTGTTAGATATGATTTATTTGAATAAAAATTATCATTTTGATAATCTTTCCAGCATTAACTGGGATAGAGTTTTTGAAATCTTACCTATTTATAATAATAAGCGGATGGAAAAGGAAGTTAAAAAGTATTGTAATAATTTTAAATTTAACAAATAAATTATGACATTAAACACAGGAATTCATAAAAATATATTACTTAAGATTTTAAAGGACATTTATACTGACACTTCTTTGGGGCCTCTTTTAGGATTTAAGGGTGGTACAGCTGCGCATTTTTTTTATAACTTAACTCGTTTTTCAGTTGATTTGGATTTTGATTTATTGGATAAAGA
>CAZXCJ010000064.1:0-1831 GCA_964639335.1 uncultured Gammaproteobacteria bacterium
CGTAACAAGGCATCCGTAGCGGAAGCTGTGGATGGATCACCTCCTTTCTAAGGAGAAATTGGTTCCCCTCATGGAACTAATTAGATCGACCGTAAACTTAGTTTACGGACTTTCTACCACTATTTAGTTGTCAAACAAGTTTAAGCTCCTGTTATTAAGCTCCTATATTATTGATTTGAAAACAATTCTGCAGTATTATATTAAGGAGTTAAACAAGGAGTTTTTTTGTTAATTTTATTCTTTGGCGGGGGCGCATAGCTCAGTTGGTTAGAGCGCAACACTGATAATGTTGAGGTCCCAAGTTCAACTCTTGGTGCGCCCACCACTCGACTCGTCCTCACTTTGTTCGTCCTCGCTCGTGGTTTTGGTTCTTCATAAATTCAGAACCTCAACCGAAGTTACTTATAACAAGAGTTGAGTGTCCCGAGTGAGCATAGCGAATCGAGGGACAATCCGTATAATAAAAAATTTTTATGTCATTCTATACATACATAGCCAGGTGTAATGATAGTTCACTTTATACGGGGTATTGTAAGGATATAAATTCTAGAGAAAAAAAACATAATTTAGGAGAAGGCGCTAAATACACTAGACAAAGAATACCAATCAAAATTATATATTCTGAAAAATTTGAAACCAGAATTGAGGCAATGAAAAGAGAAAGGCAAATTAAGAAATGGTCTAAAATTAAAAAAGAAAATTTGATAAAAATTAAATTAAATATGCCGTGGTAGCTCAGTGGTAGAGCAGAGGACTGAAAATCCTCGTGTCGGTGGTTCAATTCCGCCCCGCGGCACCAACCTACGCTCTTAAGGAGCTTCAGTTGGCAGGCCATAAATATATAAAGTAGAATCAGGCCTGCACGACGAAGCTTGAGCAGAGCGAAAGCGTAGTCGGGGTGTGGCGCAGTTGGCTAGCGCGCGTCGTTTGGGACGATGAGGTCGTGGGTTCGAGTCCCACCACCCCGACCATTAAACTAAGTTTGACTATTTAAAATCAAGTACCCCTTGATTTTTTTATTTAAAATGTTAAACTACATAACCCTAAAAAATAATATGAAAATAAAACACAAATATTAAGGAGGAAAATGCCAATACCAGTTAATGGACGTTGGGCGGACAGAAGGCACTGCATGCGTGTAATTGCCATAGTGCTTAAAAAAAAGACAGATACAGAGAAATACTGTACTGTCTGCGGAAAAATAATCAAAAGAAAAAACGAGGACAGCAGTCAATGGAACAAGGTAAAAAAATGCCCAAAATGTTCTAAGATAGTAAATGGATTGAAAAAGAAATATTGCACATCCTGTGGAAAATTGTTTCGTCAGCAAGATGAATGTCCTAATATCAAGGCCTGGGTTTCTTGGGGTCTTTGCTCTAATTGTAAAAAACTAAACATAGACCGAAGAAAAAAAATTGAACTGTTTGGATTGAGGTTAATAGATGAATTTTGTTCCAACATTGAAAAGCAAAATTTTGCCCCCAAACAAAAGGGGAAACTTCCAGATAATTTAGAAAAATGTGTGTTGCCTATATTTCAGGCAATAAAAGATTTCAGCAAAAAACTCTACAAAGAAGAGGCAAAATTAAAAAGAGAATATGAGGATTATAAAGAAATATGTAAAAAATACCGCAGCCATGATGAAATATTTAAAAAATATGAAGAAAATATTTCCGCTTTAGTTCATAATCAATTATTAGAATTCGTTGATTATGAATACATTGGTTAACTTTTAATCTGCCGTCCGTTTAATTACTGGCGGTTTTTTAATAATTGTTTTTATTTACAGAAACAAATTACTATTATATTATTTAAACATTGGGCGTGTGGC
>CAZXCJ010000065.1:0-1754 GCA_964639335.1 uncultured Gammaproteobacteria bacterium
AAATTAAAAAAGATTTATCCAGTGGGGGAGATAACTAAATAAAAAATATGATTAAGCCATACTACAAAAGTAAAGATGGAAAATTTATTTTGTATAAACAGGATAGTTTAGAATATTTAAAAAAATTAAAAAAAGATTCCATTGATATGATTTTTGCTGATCCGCCTTATTTTTTATCAAGTGGCAGTTTTACTTGTCAAAATGGTAAAATGGTGAGCGTTAAGAAAGGAAATTGGGATTTAAGTAATGGTCTTAAAAAAAATTTTGCATTTCAGAGAGAGTGGATTAAATTATGTAGAAAAATATTGAAGCCCAGTGGGACAATTTGGATTAGTGGAACTTATCATTCTATTTATCAATGTGGTTTTGCTTTACAAGTAGAGGGTTATCATATTTTAAACGATATATCTTGGTTTAAACCAAATGCAGCTCCTAATTTAAGTTGTAGATTTTTTACTGCTAGTCATGAAACTTTAATTTGGGCCAGAAAGAATAAAAGTGCAAAACACAAATTTAATTATAATTTAATGAGAAATGGTAAATGGCCAGAAGATAAGTTTAAAGTTCCTAATAAACAAATGAGATCTGTTTGGTCAATTAATACTCCTAAAAATGGCGAAAAACAATTCGGAAAACACCCCACTCAAAAACCAATGGATTTGTTAAAAAGAATCATTTTAGCCAGCACAGATAAAAACGATTTGATATTAGATCCATTTACCGGAAGTTCCACTACTGGAATTGTTGCTCACATGTTAAGAAGAAAATTTGTTGGTATTGATATGGAAAAAAAATATTTAGATTTATCTATTAAAAGATTTGAACATATAGAAAAAAATCAAAAATTAAATATTTAAAATTATGGCTAATAGCAAATCATGGGCAAAAATATTTAGAGATCATAATATCGACAAACACGATTTTTCTAAAAAACCCTTTATTCTTACCGCTGAAGATATTAAAAGGTCTTGTCAGAGATTTAAAAAAACGGCTGAGAAAGAAGTTCGTATTTTATGTAAGCAAGATACAAGAGAATCTCGTCCAAAAGTATTTAGGGATAATAATTTATTTTTATTACCAGTTAAAAATGGAATATATAATATTATAAAAGGAGAGGGTTATATAGATATGCCAGAAATCAAAAAAGAGATAGCAATTTATAATTCAAAATTAAATTTTCATTTAGATTCTTCAGAAATTGGTAATTCTGAAATGCAACATTTGGATTTTGCATATGCCTCTAGTTTAATAAGAACGTTCATGGATGATGTTAGCTTAGTATTAACAATTCGAGGCAGAAAATATACTCCAGAATTTAATTTTTTAGTAAGAAAACAAAATATTAGTGTTCAAAGTGTACAAACAGAAGTTGATGCAGGATATGAGGGAAAAGAGCAAATAGTGTTAATAGAGGCAAAAAGTCCAGGTATTAAAAATACAATTATTAGACAACTTTATTATCCGTTCAGACAATGGCAAAATTGTACTAATAAAAAAGTTATTACATTATTTTTTGAAAAGGATCAAAAAGAAAATTCTTATTCAATTTGGCAATTTCAGTTTAAAAATGTTAAAGATTATAATAGTATAAAATTGGTTAAATCTGGAAAATATAGAATAATTGAAAAATAATTTTTTTGTTAATCTAAATAAGACTATGAATAAAAATATAAAAATTTTAATTGCTGGCGAAGGCGGGCAAGGAGTTCAAACCATTAGTAAAATATTAACGGAAGCTGCTTATCATAAGGACT
>CAZXCJ010000066.1:0-1541 GCA_964639335.1 uncultured Gammaproteobacteria bacterium
GCTTCACCAACAGCATCATCTAGAGTTTGACCAATTAGTTTATACTGACCATAATTTTTCATTAAAAATATCTGTGTATGTCCGCCAGAAATTACCACAGCTAAAGCTGGAAAAGTTTTTTTATCACCGCAAAGCGGGACTCCGTCCGCGGAGGAAAATAGTTCGGGATGACTGAGCCAATTAGAATAAATATGAGCTTCAATATGATTAACAGGAATGAGAGGTTTTTTATAAACATAGGCCATGGCTTTGGCTAATTCTACACCAATCATAAGAGAAGTAATTAAACCAGGTCCATAAGTAACAGTAATTTTATCAATTTTTTTAAAATCAATTTTAGCTTTTTTTAAAATAGGAAAAAAATTCTCGGCGTGGTATCGAGCAGCAACTTCTGGAACTATTCCGCCATATTTTTTGTGAATATTAACTTGAGATGAAATAATATTTTTTAGAATCTTAATTTTGTTGCTTTTTATTTCTAATAAAGCAATAGCGCTTTCATCACAAGAAGATTCAATTCCAAGGATTCTCATATATTTATTTTTTGAAAACTTGCAATAAATTCATCCTTCGTCATAATTATTTGTTTTACTTCTGGCTTTTCTCCAGTTAGTAAATATTTTTTTAAGGATTTATTGTTATATTGTAAGGCTAAATGTTGAATAGCTGTTACATCATTATCATCTGATGGAGTATTTTCTATTGAGATTTCATTGCCAAAAATTTGTTTAATTTTCTTTTCCATTTTTTTATTAAATAACCATGATTTCATAATAATTTTATTTGCCTTGATATTTCCAGTCTCTAATTCAGCTCCAATTTTTTGAAAACCATCGATAATTTTAGAAAATAATTTTATATTTTCTGTACCAGTTGGTCTGATGTGTAATGAAATTTCATTATTACTTTCTTTTTTATATGCGATGAGTTCATTTATGTGAATCATGTTAGATTCTTCTTCGACTTCTTCTTCTTGTCTATTCCATTCTGATAAAAAAAGTTTTGCGACTGGAGATGTGGCTAATCTGTTTGCAAAATTACTCTTGGAAAAATTATTCTTTTGACATTCTTGTAAAGTTGAATTTATAATTTGAAACAATTCCTCCCCTTCTGTTAATTGTTGTGTGTTTTTGTTTATATTGTCTGATTTAAGTGTGTAAAAATCAAGCATTCTTTCAGTTATTAAATCTTTATTATTGTCACCGTCAATATGGATTAAATTTTGATATAATTCAAAACCTCCAGCAAATCGAATAAATGCAGGATTCGATAGAATTTTTTCTTCTATGTTTTTCTCTCCTCTTTCGTTATTTGTAAATTCAAAAGTATTCATGCTTTATATTATTAAATGGGTTTTATTTATTGATTTTTTAATTTTAGCATTATTTATTCGTTAAAAACCTCAGCTTGATATTTATAAAATTCGGTTTCTTCATCAGTGTAACAATCAGCCTGTAATCCAGCCTTAATGCAGAGAGATCCATAAAATTCTGCTGGTCCAGAAATATCTTCCCAAACTTGAGGTAAATAAGTAGCTTGAT